>NZ_JAAKNE010000134.1:0-10903 GCF_049170755.1 Aeromonas sp. 604176 | reverse complement strand
GCACCCTGCTCCTGCTGGAGCTGCCAGGTGAGGGCGTCGTTGACGAATTCGATGGGGAGGCGAACCTCAAGGGTAACGGCGTCGCCGGTGCGAACCACCATCACAGGATCCAGCGCCCGCAGCCAGTGCTGACGATGTTCCTCTTCCAGCTGCTGCACCAGTGCGGCCTCGTCATCGACGCGGTAGCCCATGGCGCCAAGCATGGCGGCCTTGCTCTCTTCGGATACCTGGGCCGGGTGGCCCCAGGCATCGACATACTCGCTGGCGATACCTTTTGCGGCAGCCAGCTGTTCAATCAGGGTGGTCATAGTTTGAGAATTCCCGCTGTGGATTCTATCTATACTATTTTGTTTGATTTTTATGGGGTGGTACTTGAACAGTGGCTCTATGGGCCATGCTAAACCGCGCACATTTTTACATATCTCAGTGAATGGTTGTGTGACCGAGTAGGCACTATTGTTGATATCTGCGCGATGCCACGATCTGGCACTTTTTTCGTCAAAACGTGGTAATCAGTTACATAAACAGAAAATTAATTTCACAGTTTTTCATGATATAGCGCAATTTCAGACAGAATGTTGGTTGACTCACCGGAGAGTTCTAGTAAATTTACAAGCGGAATTTTCTTTGACTACTGAACAGTTAGGTAACTAAATATGACTATCAAAGTAGGTATTAACGGTTTTGGCCGTATCGGTCGTTTCGTATTCCGTCTGGCTTGCGAGCGTTCTGACATCGAAGTTGTTGGTATCAACGACCTGATCGATGTTGACTACATGGCTTACATGCTGAAGTACGACTCTACCCACGGTCGTTTCAAGGGTACCGTTGAAGTTAAAGACGGCAACCTGGTTGTAAACGGCAAAACCGTACGTGTTACCGCTGAGCGTGACCCGGCCAACCTGCGTTGGAACGAAATCGGTGTTGACGTTGTTGCCGAAGCTACCGGTCTGTTCCTGACCGACGAGACTGCTCGCAAGCACATCGCTGCCGGTGCCAAGAAAGTTGTTCTGACTGGCCCGTCCAAAGACGCGACCCCGATGTTCGTAATGGGCGTTAACCACGCTACCTATGCTGGCCAGGACATCGTTTCCAACGCTTCCTGCACCACCAACTGCCTGGCACCGATCGCCAAGGTTCTGAACGATACCTTCGGTATCGAGTCTGGCCTGATGACCACCGTTCACGCTACCACTGCTACCCAGAAGACCGTTGATGGTCCGTCTGCCAAAGACTGGCGCGGTGGCCGCGGTGCGGCTCAGAACATCATCCCGTCCTCTACCGGTGCTGCCAAGGCTGTTGGCGTAGTTATCCCGGAACTGAAAGGCCTGCTGACCGGTATGGCTTTCCGTGTTCCGACTCCGGACGTGTCTGTTGTTGACCTGACCGTTAACCTGAAGAAAGCTGCCACCTACGCAGAAATCTGCGAAGCGATGAAAGCTGCTTCCGAAGGCGCTATGAAAGGCGTTCTGGGCTACACCGAAGACGAAGTTGTATCTACCGACTTCCTGGGTGAGCGTCAGACCTCCGTATTCGACGCCAAGGCTGGTATCCAGCTGAACGACAAATTCGTTAAAGTTGTGTCCTGGTACGACAACGAAATGGGCTACTCCAGCAAAGTTCTGGACCTGATCGCTCACATCTCCAAGTAATTTGGGATGCGCAATCGCGTAGCTTGAAAAAGGCGGCCATTGGCCGCCTTTTTGTTTTTCGGTTTCCCCTGATGACAGGAGTCCACATGCAATCCATTCGTCCCCTGACAGCCAATTGCAAGCTTGCCAACAATGCGGCCGGTCTGCCGGTTCTCACCATCAACAACGACTATGCCAAGGCCGAGATCAGCCTGTTTGGCGCCCATGTGCTGAGCTATCAACGTCATGGCGAGCCGGCCTCCATCTGGCTGAGTGACAAGGCGGTGCTGGATGGCAGCAAGCCTGTTCGCGGTGGTATCCCGATCTGCTGGCCCTGGTTTGGCCCGGCGCCTGCCCGCGTCGGTAGCGGCAAGCCTTCCCACGGTTTTGCCCGTACCACCCTCTGGATGCTGGACGGAGTCTCAGATCACGCCGATGGCACGCTCGTTCATCTCTCCCTGCGCGACAGCGACGCAACCCGCGCCCTGTGGGATCACTCCTTCGAGTTGGAACTGGACGTGCTGGTGGGCAAAGAGCTTTCGCTGGTGCTGACCACTCGCAACACAGGTGCTCAGCCATTGACCTATAGCGGTGCGCTGCACACCTATTTGCAGATCAGCTCACCAGAGGCGGTAAGCGTCACCGGCCTGGGCGAGCCCTATGCCGACAAGCTGACCGGACAGGATGCCAAGCAGCAGGGTGCATTGACCCTGAGCGGGCCGCTGGATCGGGTCTACTGGCAGCCAGAGGCGCTGGTGAGCGTGCAGGATGGTGAGCGCGAGACCCGGGTTGTGAGCGGCAACCACGACAGCGTGGTGGTCTGGACCCCCTGGCTGGAAGGGGCCACCGCCATGGCCGACATGAGCGACGATGGCTATCGCACTATGTTGTGTGTCGAGGCCGCTATCGCTGGCGAGGCGGGGGTGACCGTTGCGCCGGATGAAGAGCACAGTCTCTCTACCGTGATCATCTGATCAGGATGAGGTTCAGATAAATAAAGAGGGCTCCCGCGGGAGCCCTCTTTGCATCTCGTGACGGCGACAATCAGGCGTTGCCCTGAGTCTTGAGCTTGAGTTCGGCGGCGAAATTGAGCATCCGGTCGAGGGGGATCAAGGCTTTGACCCGCAGATCTTCGTCGACATGGATCTCGTGGCGCTCGGCACCGTCGGTGAGGGCTTCCTTGATCGCCACCAGACCGTTCATCGCCATCCAGGGGCAGTGGGCGCAGCTGCGGCAGGTGGCGCCATCGCCACCGGTCGGTGCTTCCACCATCTCTTTCTCCGGACAAGCCTGCTGCATCTTGTAGAAGATGCCCCGATCGGTCGCCACGATCAGTTTCTGCTGGGGCAGCTCTTTGGCTGCCTTGATCAGTTGACTGGTGGAGCCGACCGCATCGGCCAGCTCAATCACCGAGGCGGGGGATTCCGGATGAACCAGCACGGCGGCATCCGGATTCTGCTCTTTCAGCTCGCGCAGGGCACGGGCCTTGAACTCGTCGTGGACGATGCAGTGGCCCTGCCAGCGCAGCATCTGCGCCCCGGTCTTCTTCTCGATATAGGCGCCCAGATGGCGATCCGGGCCCCAGATGATCTTGTGACCCAGACTGTCGAGGTGTTCGACGATCTCCAGCGCAATGCTGGAGGTCACCACCCAGTCAGCCCGTGCTTTGACGGCGGCCGAGGTATTGGCATAGACCACCACGGTATGGTCGGGATTGGCATCGCAGAAGGCGGAGAACTGCTCGATGGGACAGCCCAGATCGAGGGAGCATTCGGCCTCCAGAGTCGGCATCAGCACCCGTTTGTGGGGGCTCAGGATCTTGGAGGTTTCCCCCATGAAGCGCACCCCGGCGACAATCAGGGTCTGCGCCTCGTGATCGCGACCAAAGCGGGCCATCTCCAGCGAGTCACCGACGAAACCGCCGGTGGCTTCGGCCAGCGCCTGGATCTCGGGATCCGTGTAGTAGTGGGCAACCAGTACCGCCTTGCGCTCCTTGAGCAGCGCCTTGATTTCTGTGGTCAAGGTCGTTCTCTGCTCGGCACTCAGGGGAAGAGGTTTGGCCGGAAAGGGGTAGTCCATCGCGACTACCGGCGGGACACTGCTCAGTGCATTGTTCATTGCGACTGTTCCATCAACGCTCGGGAAGGCAAAAATTATAACCATAAGCCTGTCACAAACCCATCAACAAATCGGGTGAAGCGCAAGTGGGCGAATATACTCAATTAATTCGTTGTTATTCTGCCATAAGGAGTTGTCGCATGAAGCAACGTTCCCTCAAGTTCAAGTTGTTGTGCCTTACCATGGGGCTGTTTCTGCTGACCGGGCTGGCCATGACCCTGTTGCAATCGGCTTCTTTCAGCTCCCTTCGCAACATGGTGATGACCCAGACCAGCGATGCACTGGAAGAGGAGGTCTCCCGCAGCCTGCAGTATCAGGCAGAGCGTTATGCCATCCAGATTGCCTCGCTGATGCAGAACTCCTATCAGATCCCCCTGACCGTGACCGCCCAGATTGAAGCCGGGATGGCCAAACCGGAACTGCGGTTGTCGCGGCCCCAAGTGGAGTCTCTGCTCGGCAGCAGCCTGCAGCAAGCGAGCGGGATCAGCTCCATTTATGCCCAGTTTGAACCGGATGGCTATGATGGCGAGGATGGCAACTGGCTGGGCGGGGCCAGCCACTCGGTGGCAGGCAAGGGGAGTCTGGAGGTCTATTTCACCAAGGATCAGGGAGGGGCCGTCGCTCAGCAAGCGGTGGACGCCGCCGCCAGCGAGGCCAAGTTTGATACCTCCCTCAACGAGTTCGGCATTCGCAACAGCGAGTGGTATCTCTGTGGTCGCGATACCCGCCAGCCCTGCCTGATGGAGCCCTACCTCTACGAAATCAGCCCGGGCAACAAGATGCTGATGACCAGTCTGACGGTGCCCGTGCTGCGTGACGGCAAGTTTGTCGGGCTGGCCGGGGTGGATATGAACCTGCCCATCTTCCAGCAACTGGCTGAAAACCTTGGCAAGAGCCTCTATGACAACAAGGCGGATGTGACCCTGGTCAGCAAGATGGGGCTGATTGTGGGCAGCAACCGCTATGCCGACAAGCTGGGCCGTCCACTCAAGGAGGTGGGCCTGACCCTGCCTGACGGTCAGCCGGTCAGCAGCGACAGTGACTTCATTCTTCATCAGCCCATCCGGGTTGAGGCAGCCAATACCCAGTGGTGGTTGATGATCAAGGTGCCCAAGGCGCTGGCCCTAAGCAAGGCGCACACCATCAGCAGCGAGCTCGGCGCCCTGCTGGTGGATGCCCAGCGGCAGCAGATCATCGCCATGGGCGGTATCACCCTGTTGGTGTTGGGACTGCTGGTCTGGTTTATCCAGACCATCACAGCGCCACTTTCTCTTATCAGCCGCCATGTGGGTCATCTCTCCAGCAACGAGGGGGACCTGACCCAGCAGATGGAGATCGACACCCATCAGGAGCTGATCGATCTGGGCGCCCAGCTCAATGCCTTTCTCGGCAAGCTGCGGGGCATGGTGCAAATGAGCAAGGGGATCGGTCAGCAGGTCTACCAGCAGGCGCGGGAGATGAAACATACCGCCGACACCATGCGCAGTAGTCTGGACGAGCAGAATCTGGAGCTGGAGAGCGTGGTGAGCGCCATGCATCAGATGAGCACCACGGCAGTCAGCGTGGCGGGTTATGCCGAGCAGGCTGCGCAGGAGTCGGAAGCGGCGACCCACCACATCAATACCGCCCAGCAGACCCTCAGCAATGCCCGCAACGAGATCCATACTCTGGTCGGCGATATGCATGAGGCGGATAAAGCGGTGGCGCTGGTGGCCCAGCGCAGCACCAATATCAGCCGGATCCTCGATGTGATCCGCGCCATTGCCGAGCAGACCAACCTGCTGGCCCTCAATGCCGCCATCGAAGCGGCGCGGGCAGGGGACATGGGCCGTGGCTTTGCGGTGGTGGCAGACGAGGTACGGGCGCTGGCCAACAAGACCCGTGAATCGACCGACGAGATTGGCCAGCTGATTGGCAGTTTGCAGACTGAGGTGAGCAGCAGCCAGCGTCTGATGAATACCGGCATCGAGCGCTCCACCACCACGGTGCAGGGTACCGAGCAGGCGTTCGAGGCGCTCAATCGGGTGGTGGCCCAGATCCAGCAGATCCACGACCACATCAGTCAGGTTGCCACCGCCGCCGAGCAGCAGAGCGCCGTCAGTGACGATATCAACAAGAATTTGATGCGGATCGGCGATACCGCCAACGTGATCGGGCAGGAGGCCAGCTCCAGCCATCAGCTGAGCGAAGCGCTGGAGCAAGCGGCTACGGCGCTGGCCAGTCAGCTCGATCGGCTGCGTACCTGAGTGGCAGCCAGAGAGACAAAAGCCCGCGAGCGATCGCGGGCTTTTTTATGACTCGACGGCAGAGTTGCGTCAGTTGCGGGGTTCAACCAGCAGGATGTGGGAGTCGGCCCCGACCACCCTGACCTTGCTGCCCGCAGGCAGCGACTCGTCGCAGCGCACCGTCCAGACTGTATCGTCCAGATGCACCCGACTGGTACCTTGGGTGACGTCATCCAGCAGGGTCAGCTCGCGGCCCATATAGCTCTGCATCCGCTCGTTGATGGTGCTGGCGGCATCCTGACCCGAGTTGTCGCGCTGGTGCTGCCAGCGCCACCAGGCCCAGGTGGTGAGCAGGGATTGCACCGCAAACAGCAGCAGCTGCGCCTGCCAACCAAAGGGCCAGATCAGCAGCAGTAGCCCCACTTCCAGCGCGGCGATGCCGGTCCAGAGCAAAAAGCCCACAGAGCCGAGCACCTCGATGGCCAGCAGCACGAAGCCGAGCCCCAGCCAGTGCCAGTGGGTCAGCCCCTCGAACAGGGTGATCATGACTTGCCGCCCTTGCCATCCTTGAACAGCTCGGCCATGCCGGCCACGGCGCCAATCAGGCTGCCCGCTTCCAGCGGCATCATCACCACCTTGCTGTTGGGACCTTCACCGATGCGCGCCAGCGCTTCGGTATATTTCTGGGCCACGAAGTAGTTGATGGCCTGCAGATCCCCTTCGGCAATTGCCTGGGAAACCATATGGGTCGCCTTGGCTTCCGCCTCGGCGGCCCGCTCTCGCGCTTCGGCGGCGAGGAAGGCGGCCTGACGCTCACCTTCGGCCTTAAGGATCTGGGACTGTTTTTCACCCTCCGCTTTCAGGATCTTGGACTGGCGCACCCCCTCGGCTTCCAGCACTTCGGCCCGCTTCTGGCGCTCGGCCTTCATCTGGGCGTTCATCGCTTCGACCAGCGCCAGCGGCGGGCGCACATCTTTAATCTCGATGCGGGTCACCTTGATACCCCAGGGGGCGGTGGCGGCATCCATGGTGCGCAGCAGTTTCTCGTTGATGGTGTCGCGCTGGGAGAGCATCTCGTCCAGCTCCATGGCACCGAGCACGGTGCGCATATTGGTCATGGTGAGATTGCGGATGGCGCTGGTGAGATCGTTGACCTCATAACCCGCTTTGCGGGCATCCACCACCTGCACAAAGCTGATGGCGTCGATGGTGACGTTGGCGTTGTCGCGGGAGATAACCTCTTGTGCCGGGATATCCAGCACCTGCTCCATCATGATGATCTTGTGGCCGACCCTATCCACGTAGGGGATCAGCAGGTTGAGGCCCGGGGTCAGGGTGCGGGTGTAGCGGCCGAAGCGCTCCACCGTCCAGTTGTAGCCCTGGGGCACGATCTTGATGCCCGCGCTCAGGGTGGCGAGCACCAGGAACACGAAAATCCCTAGCACAATCAATGATTCATTCATCATTTAGCTCCTTATGAAACACAGTCCCTAGCCTATGGTCTGGCGTCAGGTACCACAAGTGACTTTGTACGCCTTTGTCATGAATCGGCTTTGCTAATTACCAAAAAGCATTAAAAAGCATTTTTTATTATTATGAGGGATAAGCTGCCCTGCCTATAGTCGCCCCATATTAGTCGTATTCCGAGGGATGGGTCGAAATGGATTATTTGCCGATGTTTGCCAAGTTGGACGGGCGCCCGGTGCTGTTGGTGGGCGGGGGCGAAGTGGCCCTGCGCAAGGCGCGCCTGCTGCTGGCGGCCGGTGCCCGACTGACCATCGTCTCCCCGGAGCTTGAACCGGAATTCACGGAATTTTCCGGTCGTTTTACCCATCTTGCCGAGCGCTTCACTCCGGCCCATCTGGCAGGCCAGATTTTGGTGGTGGCGGCGACCGACAACCTCGAAGTCAACTCGCTCGTTTACCAAAGCGCCAACCAGCTGGGTCTGTTCGTCAACGTGGTGGATGACCCCAAGCGTTCCAGCTTTATCTTCCCCTCGATCATCGATCGCTCGCCGCTGATGGTGGCAGTCTCCAGCGGCGGCAAGGCGCCGGTTCTGGTGCGCTTGCTGCGCGAACGGCTGGAGAGCCTGCTGCCGCGCCATCTTGGCGGGCTGACCGAGCTATCCGGCCGGGTGCGTGACAAGGCCAAGCGGGTGCTCTCCTCGATTTCCGAGCGTCGCCGCTTCTGGGAGCGCGCCTTTGCCTCCAACACTCTCGCCAGCCTGATTGAAAAAGAGGATTGGCAAGGTGCCGAGCAGTGGCTGAGCGATGGCCTCGATCAGGCGAAAAGCGAAGTAGGGGAAGTGGTATTGGTCGGCGCGGGCCCCGGTGATCCGGGCCTCTTGACCCTCAAGGCGCTGCAACAGATTCAACAGGCTGAAGTGGTGCTCTACGACCAGCTGGTCTCCGCCGAGATCCTCGATCTGGTGCGTCGTGATGCCACCCTGGTGTCGGTAGGCAAGAAGGCGGGTGCCCACAGCGTGCCGCAGGAGGAGACCAATCGCCTGCTGGTGGAATACGCCAAGGCGGGCAACCGGGTGGTGCGGCTGAAAGGGGGCGATCCCTTTATGTTTGGCCGGGGTGGCGAGGAGCTGGAAGTGCTGGCCGACGAAGGTATCCCCTTCTCGGTGGTGCCCGGCATCACGGCCGCTGCCGGTGCCACCGCCTATGCCGGTATTCCGCTCACCCACCGTGATTACGCCCAGAGCGCCGTCTTTATCACTGGCCACTGCCAGATCGATGGCAAGGAGCCCGACTGGCAGCAGCTCGCCGCCACCAGTCAGACCCTGGTCATCTACATGGGGCTGATGCGCTCCGAGCATATCCAGCAGCAGTTGGTGGATCACGGCCGAAGCCAAGCCACCCCCATCGCCATCATCGAGCGCGGCACCACGTCCCGTCAGCGGGTGCTGACCGGCACGCTGGCCGACTTGGCCGAGCTGGCCAAACAGGCGGTGAGCCCTTCGCTTATCGTCATCGGCGAAGTGGTTGCCCTGCGCGATCGGCTCGCCTGGTTTGGAGAAAAGGGCTGCGAGCAGCAGCGCGCTAACCCGGATCTCGATGGCTGTGACCTCAAGCTGGTGCAGCTGGCCTGACCGAGAAAGAGATATTTGATGCGGCTGCTGGTGCGGCCGCGCACTGAACCACCCAGCGCCCCGAGCAGGCGCATAAGCAATGACCCGAGGACCAACATGGACCGTGAAAGATTGACCCACTTGCAGCAGCTGGAAGCCGAGAGCATCCATATCATCCGCGAGGTGGCTGCCGAATTTGAAAACCCGGTGATGATGTACTCCATCGGCAAGGACTCCTCCGTCATGCTGCACCTTGCCCGCAAGGCCTTCTATCCGGGCAAGATCCCGTTCCCCTTGCTGCACGTCGACACCGACTGGAAGTTCAAGGAGATGATCAAGTTCCGCGACGAGACCGCCAAAAAGTACGGGCTGGATCTGATCGTCCACAAGAACCCAGAAGGGCTCGCCATGGGCATCAACCCCTTCGTCCACGGCAGCGGCAAGCACACCGACATCATGAAGACCGAGGCGCTCAAGCAGGCGCTCAACAAATATGGCTTCGATGCCGCCTTCGGCGGTGCCCGCCGCGACGAAGAGAAGTCCCGTGCCAAGGAGCGGGTCTACTCCTTCCGTGACAAGTCTCACCGCTGGGATCCGAAGAACCAGCGCCCCGAGCTGTGGCGCGTCTACAACAGCCAGGTCAACAAGGGGGAGAGCATTCGGGTGTTCCCGCTCTCCAACTGGACCGAGCTGGATATCTGGCAATACATCTATCTCGAGAACATCGACATAGTGCCGCTCTACTTCGCCGCTTACCGTCCGGTGGTGGAGCGCAACGGCATCAAGATCATGGTGGATGACGAGCGCATGCCGCTGACCGCCGAGGATGAGGTGAAGCAGGAGCTGGTGCGTTTCCGTACCCTCGGCTGCTACCCGCTCACCGGGGCCATCGAATCCGATGCCACCACCTTGCCGGAAATTATTGAAGAGATGCTGCTCACCACCTCGAGCGAGCGGCAAGGGCGGCTGATTGACCACGATCAGGCCGGCTCCATGGAGCAGAAGAAGCGTCAGGGATATTTCTAAGGAGTCGTCAGCATGAACAGCCATATTCAGACCGCCATCACCGAACAGGGCATTGAAGCCTATCTGCACGCCCAGCAGCACAAGAGTCTGCTGCGTTTTCTCACCTGCGGCAGCGTGGATGACGGCAAGAGCACCCTTATCGGTCGCCTGCTGCACGACTCCCAGCAGATTTATGAAGATCAGCTCAAAGCGCTGGAGTCCGACAGCCAGAAGCTCGGCACCACCGGCGAGAAGCTGGACCTGGCACTGCTGGTGGATGGCCTGCAGGCGGAGCGCGAGCAGGGCATCACCATCGACGTGGCCTACCGCTACTTCTCCACTGCCAAGCGCAAATTTATCATCTCGGATACCCCAGGCCACGAGCAGTACACCCGCAACATGGCCACCGGCGCTTCCACCTGCGATCTGGCCATCATTCTGATCGACGCCCGCAAAGGGGTGCTGGATCAGACCCGCCGCCACAGCTTTATCGCGAGCCTGCTCGGCATAAAGCAGTTCGTGGTGGCGGTCAACAAGATGGATCTGGTGGAGTTCAGCCAAGAGGTGTTCGAGCGCATCAGCGCCGATTACCGCGAGTTCGCCAAGAAGCTCAGCGTCGACACCATTCATATCGTGCCGGTCTCGGCGCTGGACGGTGACAACGTGGTCAACCCGAGCGACAAGCTGGCCTGGTATCAGGGCGAAACCCTGCTCTCCCTGCTGGAGTCTGCGGAAGTGGAGCGCGAGCTGGAGCGCCATCCAGTGCGCCTGCCGGTGCAGTATGTGAACCGCCCCAACCTCGATTTTCGCGGCTTCGCGGGGACGCTCGCCTCCGGCATCCTGCGGGT
>NZ_JAAKNE010000133.1:0-11024 GCF_049170755.1 Aeromonas sp. 604176 | reverse complement strand
TGGGCCTCCCACGTGGTGCACCACAGCTCGGAGCGGCTCAACCTCTCCACCGCTTTTCGCCAGAGCCTGATGTACCCGATCTCCGGCATGTGGCTGTTCTGGATCCCGATGATTGTCATCGGCTTCCCGCCTGAGGCGGTGGTCGCCACCGTGCTGCTGAGTCTGGGCTTCCAGTTCTTCGTCCACACCCAGGTGGTGGGCAAACTCGGCTGGCTTGAGTGGGTCTTCAACACCCCCTCCCACCACAGGGTGCATCACGCCAGCAACGCCAAGTACATAGACCGCAACTTCGCCGGGATGCTGATCATCTGGGATAGGCTGTTCGGCACCTTTGTCGAGGAGGATCCTGCCGAGCCATGCCGCTTCGGCATCACCAAGCCGATCCACAGCTTTAACCCCCTCACCCTCACCTTCCACGAGTGGCGCGACATGCTGCGCGACGCCCGTGGCCTACCCTGGCGACAAAAACTCGCGGTGCTGTTTGGCAAACCGGCCGGACCTGCCAGCCGCTGAGCCTTCGTCCCGGATAGCAAGTCCCTGATAACAAGAGAGCGCCACGGTGGCGCTCTCTTTTATGGTCAGTCACCTCTTCGATATCAGAGATGGGCGAACGACCAGACGGCGGGGATCAGGCTCAGCAAGGTCACTCCGGCCAACAGCCGTTCGCGACCACTCAGGCAAAGATCTGCGCCCAGCTGACGGCGGCTGTAGAGAAACAGCAGCAGACCCGGCCCGTAGAGCAGCAACGACAGCAGCAGATACTCCACCCCGGCAGCATAGAGCAGCCAGAAACCGTAACAACTCGATACCAGCGCTACCGCCCGCATCAGACCGCGGCCCTGCCCGCCCTCACCCTTCTTGCTGAACGAGAGCTTGAGCAGAAACAGGCCGATCAGCAGGTAGGGCACCAAAATCATCGAGGTAGAAATAAGCAGCAGGCTGGTGTAGCCCTTGCCGAGCAGCCACACCAGCAGCAGGCAAGTCTGCACCGTCAAGCTGGTGAGCCAGAGCGATGCGATAGGCGTCCCATTGCGGTTCTGGCGCCGGAAGATGGCGGGAAACGCACCGTGTCGGGCCGCGCTGAACGGAACCTCCGCGGAGAAGAGGGTCCAGCTCACGTAGGAGGCAAGCACCGAGACGATCAGGCCGACGCTGATGAGCAGCTTGCCCCAGGAGCCGGTCATCTGGGCCATCAGCCCTGCCATGGAGGGGTTGGGCTGCGCAGCCAGCTCAGGCCGACTCAATATTCCGAGCGCCAGCACCGAGATAAGCACATAGAGCAGCAGCGCTAGTACCACGCCGAGCACAGTGGCCGTACCCACATCCCGCCGGTTTCTGGCGCGGGCCGACAACACCGCTGCCCCCTCGATACCGGTGAAGACCCAGAGAGTGATGAGCATGGTATTGCGCACCTGCTCGGAGACCGGCACCGCCAGGGTGCTGCCCCGCTGATCCGCCGCGAAGGTGACCGGATCGAACCAGTAGCAGGCGAACAGGATAAACAGCAGCAGCGGCAGACTCTTGGCCAGGGTCGCCACCAGATTGAACAGTGCCGCCTGCTGCACGCCGCGGGCCACCAGCAGGTGCACCGCCCAGAGGATGCAGGACTCGCCGACAAACGCCGCCAGAGTGTTGCCCTCACCAAACCAGACCTGCTCCGGCGTATCGACGAAGCTGCCCAGCGCCGCAAAGGCGATCACCAGATAGCCCACCACGCCGATGGTGGCGCAGAGCCAATAGCCCCAGGCGGAGAAGAAGCCCACCAGCTCGCCAAAACCGGCGCGGGCGTAGCTGTAGATGCCGCCGTCGAGATCGGGTCTGAGTCGCGACAGATAGAGAAAACTCATGGCGAGCGCCAGGATGCCCACCCCCGTCACGCCCCAGCCGATCAGCACGGCGCGCGCTCCTGCCACCTCGGCCATGTTCTGGGGCAGGCTGAAAATCCCCGCCCCCACCATGGAGCTGAACACCAGCGCGGTGAGTGACCAGAGCCCAATCTTGCTCTCTTTCATGGAAGCTCCTTAGCGCAACCGGCGGCTCAGCGCCTGAATATGCTCGGGGCCGATACCGCAGCAACCGCCGATCAAGTTCGCCCCGGCTGCGCGCCAGCGCTCAGCCCAGCCAAGGTAATCCAGCGGCCCCAGATCGGCACGGATCTCGTCCAGTCCGTCGTTGGCGGTGGCCTCTTTGGGTTGCGGCGGGAAGGCGTTGGCATAGGCACCGAGGCGAATGTCTGCGCGGCCCAGCGCCTGCAATCGGGTGCGGGCAACCTCGAGGGCCCCCTCGATCACCTCGGGCTGACAGCAATTGAACAGGATGGCATCGACTCCGGCCGCCACCAGTGCGGTAACCGCATCAGCCACCCGCTCGCCGGAACGCAGTCGCGGCTCGTTGCCCGGCGCCTCATCTTCCAGCGTGAAGGAGGCCCAGAACGGCTTGCCATCGTCAGGCAGCAGCGCTTTCAGGGCCAGTGGCTCGGCAATCAGGCTCATGGTCTCGGCCAACCAGATATCCACATAAGGGGATAGCGCGCGGATAAGCGGCGTCGCCAGCTCGCTCACCTTGTCCGCCTTGAACAGGTCGGCACGGTAGGAGCCAAACAGCGGCGGCAGAGAGCCCGCCACCTGCACGGCGCCCTTCTGCGCGTCAGCCACCTCACGGGCCAGTTGTCCGGCCAGCGCTGCCAGCCCCTCCCCGTCGGCAAAGAAACGCTCATCGCCGATATGAAACGGCACCAGCGCATAGCTATTGGTAGTAATGACCCGGGCTCCGCTCGCCACATAGGCCTGATGCACGTCGCGCACCGTCTCTGGCGCCTCCATCAGGGCCAGCGCCGACCACTCCGGCTGACGAAACGGTGCACCCCGCCGTGCCAGCTCGCGCCCCATACCCCCATCCAGCACCCACAATTCCCTGGTTTCCATCTGTCGTGTCTCTTAGTTATGTGCGTTGTTTATTTGCGTATTTATCTGTTTGTTTTGTTGATCTGCGGTTTCGCATCGAATCGCTGCAGATCGTCCCGCTTCATCCTGGGAAGCCCTTTTATTATGCAGCCATCTAAACACATAGATATTTAGATGGCCAAAGTAAGATAAAACAAAGTGCCACGGGCGGCAATCAGTATCAGCAGAAATCAGCGTGCAAACGGCGAGGCAAACGCAGAAATGCAAGAGGCCACCCAAAGGTGGCCTCATCACTATCTTGATCCGCTGGCGACTTAACGCCCGGCCAGCACTCGCTTAATCTGTTTGACCCAGTCGGAGACCCGACCCTGCTGCGGCAAACCGCGCCAGATCTGCTCCCACTGGGCAGGGCTGAGCGGACGACCGAGGCGACGCTGTACGCCTGCATATAGGTAGTCATGGGCCGTGGTGGCCGCATGCTCGGAGGTGAGGAATTTGGAGACCGGATCGGTCAACCGCACATCCCGCATGCCGAGCAGCGGATAGTCGTTGTGCACCGCCGCCAGCATGGTCTCGCGCATAGCCGACTCGATGTAGCCACGGGCAAACAGGGCGGTCACCGACTCCAGCGACCCCTGATCCGGGCCATGGTACTGCTCATCAAAGACCGGGCTCGGCTCGGCCATGCCGCTTTGCACCACCGCATCGGGATCCGGCTGCGGCACGACCACCGCGGGCTTGGGGGCAACCGGCTTGGCTGCCACTGTGGCTTTGCGCGGCGCGCTCTGGCTACAGGCACCCAGTGCCAGGGCGAGCGCGACACAGGCCAGCGCACGGGAATGAGACTGCATCTTCATGACTTTTATGTCGCTCCTTTTACGATTCCTGAGCTGGCTTCTCGGCCACCACCGGCTCGACCCGGGTAACCAGCAGCTGATCGATCTT
This sequence comes from Aeromonas sp. 604176, assembly GCF_049170755.1. Lineage (NCBI taxonomy): Bacteria > Pseudomonadati > Pseudomonadota > Gammaproteobacteria > Aeromonadales > Aeromonadaceae > Aeromonas > Aeromonas sp. 604176. Next base: position 7,176 of record NZ_JAAKNE010000133.1, on the reverse strand, counting down.
GTAACTGTCGATATCCACCACTTCGAACTTGTAACCGGCATATTTGACCGAGTCAGTGCGCTTGGGGATCTTGCGCAGCATATACATGATGAAACCGGCGATGGTCTCGTAGTTCTGATCGTCCGGAAACTCTTCTATATCGAAGGCGCGCATCACGTCTGAGATCGGGGTCACCCCGTCCACCAGCCAGGAGTTCTCGTCCCGCTGGACGATCTGCTCTTCCACCACGTGGGTCGCCCACTCGCCCATGACGGTGCTCATCAGGTCGTTCATGGTGACGATCCCCACCACCAGCGCGTACTCGTTCATCACCACGGCAAAGTCGCCACGATGATTTTTGAAGTACTCCATCGCCTCATAGAGGTTCAGGGTATCGGGAATGATGATGACGTTTTGTACCAGCGAGCCGCTGTTGAGATCGATGCTCTGGCCGCTGATGACGCGGATCAGCAGCTCCTTGGCATCGACAAAGCCCTTGATGCTGTCGAGGTTGTGGTCACAGACCAGAAACTTGTTGTGGGGGTGTTCGGCGATCTTCGCCTTGATGTCCTCTTCATCCTCTTGCAGGGTGAAGTAGATGAGGCTCTCGCGAGCCGTCATGGCGGAGGTGACGCAGAGTGACTGCAGTTCGAACACGTTCTCGATGAGTTGATGCTCCTCGCGCTGGATAACTCCAGCCTCGGCACCGGCATCCATTACCGCATAGATATCATCGGAGGTGATCTCGTCGTTGCGCTCTGTAGAAATGCGCATCAGGCGAAACAGGGTATTGGCCAGACCATTGAAAATCCATACCAGCGGCATCAGCAGGGTGACGAAGAAGAGCATGGGGCGCACCACCACCACGGCAATCTGCTCGGGCATGATCATGGCCAGACGCTTGGGCATCAGATCAGCGATCAGGATAAACATGCCGGTGACGAACACGAAGGAGGCACCGGAGCTGATCTCGCCAAGCCAGGGCCCTTGGTAGAACTGGGAGACAATCCCCTTGATGGCGGGGTTGAGGGCAGACTCACCCAGGATACCGCCCAGAATGGCGACGGTATTGAGGCCAATCTGCACCACGGTGAAAAAGTTGCCCGGCTGGGCCTGCAGGGCCAGCACCTTTTCGGCCTGGCGATTACCTTCATCCGCCATCACCTGCAATTTGATTTTGCGAGACGCGGCGAGAGAGATCTCGGAGAGGGAGAAGAACACACTGCCGCCAACCAGCAGCATTAAAAAGAACAAACTATCGGCAAAACTCATGATTAACCTATTGCTACACCCGCCTTAGCACAAGACGGCAAACTGGGCCCGGGAGACCGGACCGTGAGCCCATCCGGGACTCACACAGGGGGAGTATTCTATCAGAAAACAGCCAGTTGGGGGCTTTATCTTACTCCGACCAGTTATGCAACAAAAAAGGCGCTTCACGCGCCTTTTTATTCACTTCCGGTTAGCCCTTGCCCAGCAGGGTGCCCAGATCGTCCGCCTTGGTGTGGCGCACATCCTTGCCTTTCACGTAGTAGACGATGTACTCGCAGATGTGCTGGCAGCGATCGCCGACCCGCTCGATGGCTCGCGCCGCCCACAGGACGTTGAGAACCTGGGGGATAGTGCGGGGATCTTCCATCATGTAGGTCATCAGCTCGCGGATGATGGACTCGTACTCGCGGTCTACCTTGTCATCTTCCTTGTAGACCGCCAACGCCGCATCCAGATCCATGCGGGCGAAAGCGTCGAGCACATCGTGCAGCATCTTGATGGTGCGACGGCCCATGTTCTCCAGCGACACCAGCGGCGGCTGCGGCTTGTTGGCGTTGTCGGTCAGCATGCGTGCGATCTTGTCGGCCACGTCGCCAATACGCTCAAGATCAGTGATGGTCTTGATGATGGCCATCACCAGTCGCAGGTCGGAGGCAGTCGGCTGACGCTTGGCGATGATGCGGGTGCACTCCTCGTCGATCGCCACTTCCATCGCGTTGACCTTGTGGTCGTTGGCCACGATCTTGCGCGCCGCATCGAGATCCTGATCGTGGATCGCCGCAATGGCGTCGGTGAGCTGCTGCTCCACCAGACCGCCCATCACCAGCACCTGGTTGCGCACGCTCTCTAGCTCGGCATTAAACTGACCGGAGATGTGTTTATTGAGGTTCATATTGTCCATACAAATAATCCTTGATTGCTCCGATTATGCCTTAGCCGTTGAACTGACCGGTAATCTGTTTATTGCTGCTCATCATGTTCATATCCATAACCCTGGTTCAACCACGCCTTAGCCATAGCGACCAGTGATGTAATCCTCGGTCTTCTTCTTGGCCGGTGTAGTGAAGATGGTGTTGGTATCCGAGTACTCGATAAGCTCGCCCATATACATGAAGGCGGTCTGATCCGACACCCGCGCAGCCTGTTGCATGTTGTGGGTCACAATCACCACGGTGAACTGGCTCTTGAGCTCGTTGATCAACTCCTCGATGGTGAGGGTGGAGATGGGGTCGAGCGCCGATGTCGGTTCATCGAGCAGCAACACTTCCGGCTCGATGGCGATGGCGCGGGCGATCACCAGACGCTGCTGCTGACCCCCGGAGAGACCGAAAGCGTTGTCGTGCAGACGATCCTTCACTTCGTCCCACAGGGCCGCACCGCGCAGGGAGCGCTCGGCGGCCTCATCCAGAGTGCGGCGATCGTTGATCCCCTGCAGGCGCAGACCATAGACCACGTTCTCGTAAATAGACTTGGGGAACGGGTTCGGGCGCTGGAACACCATGCCCACCTGACGGCGCAGGGCGGAGACATCCACGCTCTTGTCATAGATGTTGTGGCCGTGCAGCAGGATCTCCCCGTCGATGCGGCAGATCTCCACCAGATCGTTCATCCGGTTGATGCAGCGCAGCAGGGTCGATTTGCCACAGCCTGACGGGCCGATAAAGGCGGTCACCTGCCCTTTGGGGATCTTCATGTTGACGTTGAACAACGCCTGCTTGCTGCCGTAGTACAGGTTGAGATCCTTCACCTCCAGCGCGGTCTGCTCCGGGCTCAGGTTAAGCAGGTCCAGCGCGGTGTGCTGGGTAGACGTGGTCGTTACGTTGATCATCTGTTACCTCAAAATCTGTCGGTGGCGGCGGGCAATCTCATCGCCCGCGGCCGGAACGCTTGGCTGGCAGGGAACCCTGTCCCCTGCCCGTCTCTGTGGTGGCTGGCCTATCAATGTTCCAGCGACCGGAATTTCTCGCGCAAGTGGTTACGAATACCGATAGCGGTCAGGTTCAGACCCACGATCACCGTCACCAGCAGGAAGGAGGTGGCATAGACCAGCGGGCGGGCCGCCTCGACGTTGGGGCTCTGGAAGCCGACGTCATAGATGTGGAAGCCCAGGTGCATGAACTTGCGCTCCACATGCAGATACGGGAAGTTGCCATCCATCGGCAGGGTCGGTGCCAGTTTCACCACCCCCACCAGCATCAGTGGCGCCACTTCACCGGCTGCACGGGCAATCGCCAGAATAAGGCCGGTCATGATGGCCGGGCTCGCCATCGGCAGCACGATGCGCCACAGGGTCTCGGCCTGGGTGGCGCCCAGTGCCAACGAGCCCTGACGGATGGTGCTCGGGATCCGCGCCAGCCCCTCTTCGGTGGAGACGATCACCACCGGCAGGGTCAGGATGGCCAGGGTCAGCGCCGACCAGATCACGCCAGGTGAACCAAAGGTCGGGCTCGGCAGCGCTTCCGGGTAGAACAGCTGATCCAGCGAGCCACCGAGCGTGTAGACGAAGAAGCCCAGACCAAACACGCCGTAGACGATGGAGGGCACGCCCGCCAGATTGATCACCGCGATGCGGATGATCTTGGTCAGGCTGTTCTTGCCTGCGTACTCGTGCAGGTAGACCGCCGCCACCACGCCGAGCGGGGTCACGATGATCGCCATCAGGAACACCATGAAGACGGTGCCGAAGATGGCCGGGAAGACGCCGCCCTCGGTGTTCGCCTCACGGGGATCGTCGGATACAAACTTGCCGATCTGGTGGAACCAGTGACCCACCTTGGCCAGCAGGCTCATGTCGTTGGGCCATACCACATCCAGTACCCTGGACATGGGCATGGTCACCAGCTCGCCACGCATATCCTTGACGGTGATGCTGTCCCGGTCAGCCTGACTGCGCAGTGAGAAGAGCTCTTTTTCCAGCACCTGATAACGATCGTTAAGGGCCTGACGTTCACGCTCCAGCTGAGCTTTCAGCTGATCGGTCAGCTTCTCTTCCAGCTCGGCCTTGCGCTCTTTCAGGCGCAGCCGCTCCAGCTGATAGTTGATGCTGCCGATGTCCCCTTTTTGCAGATCGTTGGCCTGTTCGGAGAGGGCATTGGCTCGCGCCAGCACCCGCTGCAGGGCAGGATGCAGATCCGAAGTCAGCTCGCGGCCATCCTCTTTTACCCCGACGATATAACCGTAGAAGTTACCGTTGGTGGCACGCTCAACCATGGCCAGCTCGGCTGGCTGGCTCTGGGACTTGATGTCCGTCTCCAATACCCAGCGAAAATCGAGGTCGACGAACTCACGGTTGCCGGTCTTGACCAGATAGCGGGTCAGCAGCTCGCGCTCTTCCCCCTCCAGCGGCAGACCTGCGGCGCGCAGTCGCTCCACCGGCACCAGCTCGCGATCGTTGATCTCGCCGATCAGCACGCTCTTGTTGCCGCTGGCGTCCTCCAGCTGCCACTCATAGATGGGGTGCGGCCAGAAGTAGACCAGACCACGCCATCCGATCAGCAGCAGCAGACCCAGTACCGCCACCAGACTCAGGCTGACGGCTCCGCCGGTCATCCAGATCCAGGGGGCCCCTGATTTAAACCACTTACCCATTGTCGATTCCTTGTCCATTACAGAGCCGCCCCTTACATCGAGCTGTATTTTTCACGCAACCGCTGACGGACAAACTCGGCCAGGGTGTTGAACATAAAGGTGAACACAAACAGGACGAAGGCCGCGAGGAACAGTACCCGATAGTGGGAGCTGCCCACTTCCGACTCCGGCATTTCCACCGCAATGTTGGCGGCCAGAGTACGCAGCCCCTGGAACATGGAGAAGTCCATGATGGGGGTGTTGCCGGTAGCCATCAGTACGATCATGGTTTCGCCCACGGCACGGCCAAGGCCCATCATCACCGCCGAGAAGATGCCCGGGCTGGCAGTGAGGATCACCACCCGGCTCAGGGTCTGCCACGGGGTAGCCCCCAACGCCAGCGAGCCCTGGGTCAGGTGCTTGGGCACCGAGAAGACCGCATCTTCGGCGATGGAGAAGATGGTGGGGATGACCGCAAAGCCCATGGCGATACCGACCACCAGCGAATTGCGCTGGTCAAACTTGATACCCATTTCGTGGGTCAGCCAGATGCGCGAATCACCGTGCATAAAGGCATTCTCGATGAGCGGGCTCAGGGCGAAGGCCCCCCAGCCAATCAGCAGCAGCACTGGAATAAGCAGGATGGCGTGCCATCCCTCCGGCAGCCAGGACTTGCCACGCTCCGGCAGGTAGTTCCAGACCAGTGCGGTCAACAGCATCCCCATCGGCAGCAGGATCAACAGCAGGATCACCCCGGGCAGCGCCCCCTCTATGATGGGCGCCAGCCACAGACCCGCCAGGAAGCCCAGGATAACGGTCGGCAACGCCGCCATGATCTCCACCGTCGGTTTGACGTATTTGCGCAGCCCCGCCGACATGAAGTAGGCGGTATAGATAGCACCGGCGACACCGAGCGGCACCGCAAACACCATGGCGTAGAAAGAGGCTTTCAGCGTACCGAATACCAGTGGCACCAGGCTCAGCTTGGCTTCAAAGTCGTTGCTGGCGGAGGTGGATTGCCACACATACTGGGGCTCCGGATACCCTTCATACCATACCTTCTGCCACAGGGCCGACCAGGTCACCTCGGGGTGATCGTTCTCCACCGAGAAAAGCTTGAAGGTCTCCCCTTGCTGCATCAGCAACAGGTTGTGACGGGGGGAGATGGCCAGGGCAGAGAGTTCACCCCCTTCCACCGTCTCGGTCAGCAGCTTGGTCTCGCCAGTGGCGTGGAAGAAGCTGATGATGCCGTCCTTGTCGGCACTGATGAAGGCTTTGCGATAGTGCTCGGGGGTCAGAAGATCCACCGCGCCATCGCCCTTGAAGTCACGGATCTGAGTGAACTGGCGTTTGCCATCTTTTGCCACTTCAAACCACTGGGAGATGATGCCGTTGTCGTTGCCCACCAGCAGGGAGGAGGCACCGGAGAGCAGCTCGACCCGGGTCACGTTGGCATCTGGCGCATTGATCTCCAGCACGTTGCGCACGGATATATTGCTCAGGTCATGAATGTCATAGACAGAGAGACGATTGCCTTCCCGCACAAAGAGGATCCGCAGATTGGGGGTCAAAAGCATCTGATCCACATGGCGCGGCAGGGACGGAATGGTGTAGTTCTCACTGCTCCACTCAATCTCGCCGGAGAGGAAGTTCTCCTCACCGCTCATCACCATCAGTACGCCACGACCATCTTCGGTCACGGCGGCGGTCGCCATCTTGTCCTTGGTGGCCTCAAATACCATGGCACGCAGCGCTTTGCCCTGCGGATCGACCACTACCGGCTCCTCGCCAAAGGGATATTGCAGACTGGGTTCGATCACCCGCACATCGTTGGGATAGGAGACCTTGAACGCAGGCTGGACGACCTGCGCCTTGCCATCGGCGAAACCGTAGGCGATCAGCTTCTGACCAGGGGACGGTGGCGCCACCGCAGTGACATCACCGGTGACCTCAGCATGACCAAGGGATTGCCCGACCTTGATCTTGTCATCTCCCTGCACCGCGAAGAAGTTGACCAGTCCTTTATCGCTGAAGCGATAGCCGATCTCGTTCTGCTCTTCCACGCCGAGCCAGGCGGTCTTCCCTGCGGCAGGCAGGGTAAATGAGGCAGTTGGCTCCATGGAGGCGCCATTGAAGATGGGTTTCACCACATAGAGCAGATAAAAGAAGATAAGCAGCAGCGCCACCAGTACCAGGGCTCCGCCTGTGGTGACGCCATATTTGGCCAATTTATCCTTGATCCGGCGTTTTCTACTGCCCGCCATGACCAGGTTTAACGATTCCGATGACATGCAAGACCTCAATGTAAGCTAGGCTTGGCGGCATTATATGGCGGTTGCATGACAGTTTTGTTACATC
>NZ_JAAKNE010000132.1:0-11140 GCF_049170755.1 Aeromonas sp. 604176 | reverse complement strand
GCCCGCTACGAGGCGGCGCGCTGCTACTCCTGCGGCAACTGCTTCGAGTGCGACGGCTGCTATGGCAGCTGCCCCGAGCAGGCCATCGCCAAGCTGGGGCCGGGCAAGGGCTATCAGGTAGATGCGGCGCGCTGCACCGGCTGCGGTGCCTGTCACGACCAGTGCCCTTGTCACGCCATCGAGCTGCGCCAACCGGAGGAGTCCCAATGAAACATGAACTGATCATGGTCGACGGCAACGAAGCCGCGGCCCGGGTGGCCTACCAGCTGAGTGAAGTGTGTGCCATCTACCCCATCACCCCGAGCTCGACCATGGCCGAACTGGCCGATGCCTGGGCGGCGGAGGGGCAGACCAACCTGTGGGGCAACATCCCCACCGTAGTGGAGATGCAGAGCGAAGGGGGGGCGGCCGGCACGGTACACGGCGCCCTGCAGGCGGGGGCGCTCGCCACCACCTTCACCGCCAGTCAGGGGCTGATGCTGATGCTGCCCAACATGTACAAGATCGCCGGTGAATTGACCTCGGCGGTGTTCCATGTGGCGGCCCGTTCGCTGGCGGCGCAGGGGCTGTCGATTTTTGGCGACCATCAGGATGTGATGGCGGCGCGCAGCACCGGCTTTGCCATGCTTGCCTCCGGTTCGGTGCAGGAGGCGCAGGACCTGGCCTTGGTTGCTCACAGCGTCACCCTGCAGTGCCGGGTGCCCTTTATCCACTTCTTCGACGGCTTTCGCACTTCCCACGAGGTGAACAAGATAGTCGCGCTGCACAAAGATGAGATCCGGGCCCTTATCGACAACGACTGGGTACGCGCCCACCGTGCCCGGGCCCTCAACCCGGATCACCCGGTGATGCGCGGCACAGCCCAGAACCCGGATACCTATTTCCAGTCCCGCGAGAGCGTTAACCCCTTCTACGAGGCGGTACCGGCGCGGGTGCAGCAGTGCATGGACAACCTCGGCGAGCTGACCGGTCGTCACTACCGGCTGGTGGAGTATCACGGCGCGCCCGATGCCACCGACGTCATCGTGCTGATGGGCTCGGGGGCGGCCACCGCCCGCACCACCGTGGATTGGCTCAACCGGCAGGATCGCAAGACCGGGGTCTTGGTTGTGCGCCTCTATCGTCCCTTCCCGGTACAGGCGCTGCTCGATGCGCTACCGCAGAGCGTGCGGCGCATGGCGGTGCTGGATCGCACCAAGGAGCCGGGGGCAGGTGGCGAGCCGCTGCTGCTGGATGTGCAGAGCGCCCTGATCGATGGCTTGCAGCGCGGCCTTATCAAGCGGCTACCCTGGCTCAGCGGCGGTCGCTATGGCCTCTCTTCCAAAGAGTTCACCCCCGCCATGTGCGCTGCCGTGTTCGAGGAGCTGGCATCCGATGCGCCGCGCCCGCGCTTTACCGTGGGGATCGTCGATGATGTGTCGGGCCTCAGTCTGGCCTGGCACCCCATCGGCGATCTGGAGCCCGCCAGCCGGGTGCGGGCACTCTTCTTCGGCCTTGGTGCCGACGGTACCGTGGGCGCCAACAAGAACAGCATCAAGATCATCGGCGAGCTGGAGGGGTTCCACGCCCAGGGCTACTTCGTCTACGACTCCAAGAAGTCGGGCTCGCGCACCGTCTCCCACCTGCGCTTTGGCCCCGAGCCCATCGACGCCCCCTGGCTTATCGAGCAGGCGAGCTTTATCGGCTGCCACCAGTGGGGCTTTGTCGAGTCGGTCGATCTGCTGGAGCACGCCGCCGAAGGGGCGACCCTGCTGCTCAATGCCCCCTATGAGGCTGACAAGGTGTGGGGCCAGCTGCCCGAGCGGCTGCGGGCCCGTATTCGCGCCCTCAATATCCAGCTCTACTGCATCGATGGGGATCGGGTGGCCGAGCAAAACGGCATGGGCAATCGCATCAACACCATTATGCAGACCTGCTTCTTCGCGCTGGCCGGAGTCTTGCCGCGGGATGAGGCGATTGCGCTGATCAAGGAGAGCATCGAGAAGAGTTATGCCCGCAAGGGGCCCGAGGTGGTCGAGCGCAACTTCGCGGCGGTGGACGACACCCTGGCTCATCTCCATCAGGTGGCCATCCCGGCCGGTGAGGAGCAGATCAGCGACTATCCGCTGCCGCTGGCACCGGGTGGCAGCGAGTTTGTCCAGCGGGTCACCGGCGAGATGCTGGCGGGGCGCGGCGATCTTATTCCGGTCTCCATGCTGCCGGTGGATGGCACTTACCCCACCGCCACCAGCCGCTTCGAGAAGCGGGATATCGCCCGCGAGATCCCGATCTGGCATTCGGATATCTGCATCCAGTGCGGCAACTGCGTCTTTGTCTGCCCCCACGCGGCGCTGCGGGCCAAGTTCTACCATCAGGACTGGCTGGCGACCGCCCCCGAGGCAGCGCAGTCGGTGCCCGTCACAGCCAAGGGCTTCCCCGACAGCCGCTACACCTTGCAGCTCTATCCGGAGGATTGCACCGGCTGCGGTCAGTGCGTGCAGGCCTGTCCGGTGCGGGCTGGGGCGGATGAGAGCCATGAAGGCGAGCGCGCCATCGCCATGATGGACAAGGCGCCCCATCTGGCTGGCCAGAAGCAGGCGCTGCGCTGGTTCGAGAGCCTGCCGTGGCCTGCCCGCGAGCGGGTGGACTTCTCCACGGTGCGCGGCACCCAGTTCCTCGAACCCCTGTTCGAGTTCTCTGGCGCCTGCGCCGGCTGTGGCGAGACCCCCTATCTCAAGCTGCTGACCCAGTTGTTTGGCGATCGCATGCTGGTGGCCAACGCCACCGGCTGCTCCTCCATCTATGGCGGTAACCTGCCGACTACGCCATGGGCCAAGAACGGCGAAGGGAAGGGGCCGGCCTGGTCGAACTCCCTGTTTGAGGACAACGCCGAGTTTGGCTTTGGTTTTCGTCTCACTGCCGATCAGCATCACGGTCAGGCGGTGGCGGCCCTCGAAGCGATGAAGGGGGAGCTGGGCCCAGAGCTGGTCGATACCCTGATTAGCGCCCCGCAACGGCTGGAGTCGGAGATCCGCGCCCAGCGCACCCGGGTGGCGCAAGTGCGGGAGCGGCTGGAAGAGGTGAAATCCGGCAAGGCCCGCGAGCTGCTGTCACTTATCGATCAGCTGGTGCGGCGCTCGGTCTGGATCATCGGCGGCGATGGCTGGGCCTATGACATCGGCTCATCGGGGCTCGACCATGTGCTCGCCTCCGGCCGCGATGTGAACGTGTTGGTGATGGATACCGAGGTCTACTCCAACACCGGTGGGCAGATGTCGAAATCGACCCCGCTTGGTGCTGTCGCCAAGTTCGCGGCGGGGGGCAAGACGCTGGCCAAGAAGGATGTGGCGTTGCAGGCCATCTCCTACGGCAACGTCTATGTTGCCCGCATCGCCTTTGGTGCCAACCCACAGCAGGCGCTGCAGGCCTTGCGTGAGGCGGAGGCCTATCCGGGCCCGTCGCTGATCATCGCCTACAGCCACTGTATCGCCCACGGCATCGATATGGAGTTTGGCCTGACCCAGCAAAAACGGGCCGTGGCCTCCGGTCACTGGCCGCTGATGCGCTACAACCCGGTATTGCGCAGATCGGGGCAGAACCCCTTTAGTCTCGACAGCCTGCGCCCCTCCATTCCCCTCGCTGAATACCGGCAGGAGGAGACCCGTTATCGGGTGCTGGCCCAGAGCCATCCGGAGGAGGCTGAACGGCTGATGCAGGTGGCGCAAAAAGTGGCGTGGCAGAAGTGGGCCACCTACGAGGAGATGGCCACCCGCGAAGCCAGCCATTTCCATCCGCCGGTATGATGGTGAAGTGAGTGAAATATAACCAAGCGGGCCAATGGCCCGCTTATGGATGATTTTTAAATGTCTGTTTAGATAACTTAAATGTATGTTTGGTTAATTCTTAATCACATGGTAAATAGGACTGTTTAGTATATTTAATTATAGTATTTTATGATACGTAATGCTTAGTGTGAAAATACAGTGATAAGTAGTAAAGAGGGAGGCTGTGTGCATACTGAAAAATATGAATTTCCATCTAGAGGCTTTCACATTGTTGCAACCAAAGTTGCTGAGGCTGATTATTTTTTAGATAAGCTAAAAGATTCGAGAGGGCTTGATGAAGAATTTTCATTTTTATTAAGCGCATTTGCATCCGCAGCAAGGAGTATTACATTTTCTTTGCAGGCGGTTATGTCTAAATATCCTGGTTTTGATGATTGGTATAAGCCACATCAAGAATGCTTAAAATCTAATGACTTGGCTAGGTATTTTGTTGATTTACGGAATTATCTTCAAAAGGTAGGTGAGGTTCCTGTCGGTCACTCAGGGGCTATTATAGATGGAATGTTCCGGCATGTTTCATTCTTTATCTCTATTGATAGATTAAAAGAAGCGCCTTCAGGAGATGTAATACACTTAGCTGAAAATTACTTCATCGATATATTAAAGGTTGTTGAAGCATGTTATCGTGACTATTGGGTCTATGTTGATCCAAGGGCGTTATTTACTCTTGAAGGTCTTTCTCAGCTTGGCTGGTCAATTGAGGATGTAGAAGCCTGTGGGGGGCTACCTAGAGGTTATACAGATGTTCCATATGATGGTGATGATAAAAACATTCAACGGCTACGATTACTAAGCAGGGAACTTCAGGGAGATGAAGTAATGGAGCAGTATTTTGAAAAATATAGTTTGTAAATAAATGTCAGCAACTATTTTCAACAGAGCAATAGCTGAATGTGAGACTATATTTACGGTTCTTATTAGAATACATATATGGCTTTGAACTCATATATGGCAGATAGACAAATGCCGCCACTATTGGCGGCATTTGTCTATCTGCAGGTCAAAGCTTTCTTTTTATGCCAAGGCAGGTAAGCTGCGGGGCAAATAGCGTCAAGCAGGAGACGGGACGATGACAGAACAACATATCGCCGGGACTATCGGCATTCTGGGAGCGGGGTGGCTCGGGCTGCCGCTGGCGCGGGCCCTGCTGGCGGCAGGCAAGTCAGTGGCGGTGACGGTCAGCAGTGCCGAGAAGGCGGCCCGTCTGCAGGGGGAGGGGATCGATGCCCATCCGCTGACGATTTCTGCCCATATGTCGGATGCGTGGCCCATCCCCTGCGAGAGTCTGGTGATCTGCGTACCACCGAGCAAGACAGACGATTATCCGCAGGCGGTGGCAAGGGCCTGTGCGTTGGCCAAAGCGAGTGGCACCCGGCGGGTACTGTTTGTCAGTGCCACCTCGGTATGGGGCGCAGGGCAGCAGGAGGGGGAAGAACCCCAACCCCGCCATGCCCGTGGCGAGCGGATGCTGGCGGCGGAGCAGGCGGTGCTGGCGGCCGGTTTCGAGGCAGTGATGATAGTGCGCCCCTCCGGCCTTTATGGCCCGGATCGCCATCCCGGCCGTTTCCTCGCGGGCAAGACTCTCGATGGCGGCGCCCAGTCCGTCAATCTGGTCCATCTGGACGATGTTGTGGCGGCTTGCATGCTGCTGCTGGAACGGGGCAAGGACGGGAATGTCTTCAACCTGAGCGCGCCGGTGCATCCGCGCCGCGAGCAGTTCTACCCCTTTGCGGCGCGCCAGCAGGGGCTGCCCGTGCCGGTCTTTATCGAGCCTGCCGGTGAATTTCAGCCCATCGACGGCCAGCTGATTTGTCAGCAGATGGGATTCAACTATCGCTGGCCCGATCCGGCCCACTGGTTTGCCGAGCTCGCCGCCTCGGGCAATTGAGGTTTGCCAAGGGGGTGATCGCCCCCTATCATGCCGCCATCCATGAGAGAGAGGCGGTAATGATGGTAGATACAAAACGTCACCCCGATGGGGAGTTGTTGCTGAGAACCCTGGCAATGCCAGCCGATACCAACCCCAATGGCGACATCTTTGGTGGCTGGATCATGTCCCAGATGGATATAGGTGGGGGCATTATGGCCAAGGAGCTGGCAAAAGGACGTATTTGTACCGTATCCGTCGAAGGCATGACCTTTCACAGTCCGGTCAAGGTGGGCGATGTGGTCTGCTGCTACGGCCGCTGCATGAAGATCGGCCGCAGCTCCATGAAGCTCAAGCTGGAGGTGTGGGTCAAGCCGGTACTGCGGGAAAACGATGCCCAGCGTTACTGTGTGACCGAGGGGATCTTCACCTATGTCGCCATCGACGAGCAGGGCAAATCCCGCCCGGTTCCGGTGAGTGCCTGATTAAATCAGCCGGGCATTGATGATGGATATTTCCTGCTCAAGCCCGGTTTTTTGCCGTATCATGCGTTCCAGCATCTCTTCCGAGCCCACATATTGCAGGGTGTCGAACAGGCAGAGATCGCATTGAGGGTCTCGTCTTATCTGATAGACGGTGGACAGCTCCACTTGATGACAATTTCCTTGTTGATCATAAAACGTCACGTTGTACCGAAGTTCTTTCGCCATGAGACAAGGTCCTTCTGGTTGGGTGGAACAGGGACTATCAGCTTAGTCGGCGTGGATGACGTTTGTGATGGTCGCAACAAAAAGCAAAGGCGGGCGGTTGTTAGCCAATGAAAAATAGTTATCGCATTCTTGGCACCTCCCTGCTGACCTTGGGGTTGGTAGGTTGTTTTGAGGTGCCGGATCAGAACCATCTGGTCACAGCTCAAGGGATTGTGCCGGGACTCGACTGCCAGCGTCCGCCGCTGGTAGCGTTGGCGACCACGGCGCTGCCCCGTGAATTCGGGGTGACGGTGTGGAATCTCTACAAGGGCCAGCGCAAGAACTGGCGTGAAGGGATGGACAGTTACGCCAAGGGGCAGGATCTGGTGCTGCTGCAAGAGTCGGCCACCCGTCCCGATATGCTCGACTGGCTGCGCGCCGGTGATTTCCAGTGGCAACAGCTGCAAGCCTTCACCCAGGGCGGCGTGTCGTTCGGGGTAATGACGGTGGCCAAGACCCCGCAGGCGTTCGTCTGTGGCGTGCGCTCCCCCGAGCCTTTGCTGCGCATCCCCAAATCCGGGCTGGTGAGCCTCTATCCGCTGCAGGGCGATCCTGACGGCGTTATGGTCATCAATATCCATGCGGTCAATTTCGAGCTGGGGATGGCTACCTTCCGCGAGCAGCTCAACGATTTGACTGCCTTGGTGCGCCGCCATCAGGGGCCGGTGATCCTGGCCGGTGATTTCAATACCTGGAGCGACAAGCGCCAGTTCTGGCTGAATAAATTGGTGGACGAGCTGGGTCTGCAAGAGGCCGTGCCGGTGCCTGACCTGCGCCGTACCGCCTTCGGTCGCCCACTGGATCATCTCTACTACCGCAATCTGGATCTGGTCGAGGTGAGTTCACCGGCCACCGACAGCTCGGATCACAACCCCATCATTGCGCGCTTTGCCGCCCAGTCGGTGACCCCCTGATCGGGGATGATGTGCGCGTGTTGCCCATAAAAAAATCCGGCGCCTGATAGCGCCGGATTTTTTTATACGATCTGGCGGTCAACCCGCTTGGGATGACCCGCTGGCATTACTGGTAGAGACCCAGATTCGCTTTGGCGTAGGCTTCGAAATCGGTGCAGCCACCGATGTGCTGCTCGTCCAGGAAGATCTGCGGCACGGTATTGACCGGCTTGCCGGCGCTCTTGGCCAGATCTTCTTTGGTGATGCCTTCGGCATGGATATCCACGTAGCGGAATTTGAAGTCATCGCGCTGTTCGGTCAGCTGCTCGGCGATCTGTACGGCACGGACACAGTAGGGGCAACCCGGGCGACCAAAAATCACTGCAAACATATTTTCTCTCCGTTTTTTAAGCCGTTTATGTATGGCCGTTGATATGAGGCAGGCAACAGCATAGCCCTGCCTCGTGGCGACTTGAAGCCGAAATTATCGATACCGTGATTCGAGTGGGCCTATTGGCTCAGCTCTCATCGGCGATCTGGATCGGCTGCTGCTGATAGATGCTCTCCAGCACCCCCTTCTCGAATACAGTCCAGGGCCACGGCGCCTTGCTGGCACGGTAGCGCTCATGGGTGGCCGGATCTTGGGACAGGCCGCGCTGGAACATCACGAACGCCTTGCGCTGGCCGCCTGCCGTGTCGATAAAGCCCACCAGATTGGAGGTGCCGGTGATGGTGCCGGTCTTGGCGTGGACCTTGTTCTTCATCATGGGGGCGGTGACGCTGCGGCGCCACGCCAGGGTGCCATCCACCTGAGAGCTTGGCAGCAGCTTGATCAGGCCAAGTTCGGCATCATTTTTCTGGATGAAGTTCAGCACCGACATCATCTGACGGGCGCTGATGAGATTGTGAGCGGAGAGACCGGAGCCGTCTGCCAAAGTGGCGTTGCCCAGATCGATGCCGTTCTTGGTCAGGATGGCGCGCACCGCCATGGTGCCGCTGCGATAGCTGCCCGGCTTGTTGTAGTAGTGACGGCCCACGGTTTTGAGGAAGGTATCGGCATAGAGGTTGTCCGATTTCTTCAGCATCTTGGCGAGCATCACCGGCAGGGAGACCGAGTAGTGGGTGCCGAGGGTCTCTGCCCCTTCAGGGGCCTTGTGGGTGACCCGCAGCAGGCCATCATGCTTGATACCGGCCCGGTTCATCGCCCAGCGGATGTTGTCCCAGCCCCAGGCTTCCACGTCGTGAATGGCGAAACGCAGTCCCTGCGGCTCCTTGTTCGGGGTGATGCAGCCCTTGAGCTCGTAGAAGTTGCCCTTGGCCATGTCCACTTCCAGTGCGCAGAACTGGCGCGCCATGTCGCCATAGCTCATCACCTCCACGTTGTCGGCACCGATGCCGATGGGGACGCCTGTGGCCACGTTGCCGACCGCCGGTTTGCCAATCTGGGTGGCAGTGATGGTGCCGTAGGCGCAGTTCTTGTCGATGATGACCGAGGAGACGGGCGCGGCGAAGCAGAGGGTCTGATCCCCCCACGACCAGCCGTTGCCGCGCTCGTAGCCGTTGTAGGCGCCGGTGTTGACGTAGACGTTGCCCTTGATGCTGGTGACGCCGAGCTGTTTGAACAGGGCGAGCAGATCCATGCGGGAGAGGGTGGGATCGCCGACGAAGTTGATCCAGATATCGCCGTTGATGGTGTCACCCTGTTTGGCACCGGGTTGGGCCTGAATGTCGGTGGCGAAGCGGAAGTCGGCACCCAGCTCGAGGCGGGCCGCCAGCGCGGTGAGCACCTTCATGGTGGAAGCTGGAGCGATCATTTGATCCGCGTGGCGGGCGAACTCGACGCCGTTATTGCCCTGCACCATGATGGCGTACTGGCCACCCTGAGGGGGCGTCAGCGGGGCGGCATGAGCCGCCAGAGAAGAAAAGAGAGCACAAAAACCAATCAACAGCCGCTGCATAACATCCTCTAACGTGACGAAGGGCCCGGCAGTGGTGCCGACCCTGATAATTCAACCAGCCGATGCGGGATCGACGGGATAACGCAATTCATGCCATGTATGCCGGTCGCCATCATGCCAGCGAGTTGGCGGTACGATAGCGACCCTCATAATCAAAAATTTTCTCTTTTATCTGCCAGAAGCGACCCGATTTGCGGGCGATGACAAAATCCGGATGACGGAACTGGCTTTGCGCGGCCAGCACGCTCGCCAGGGTGGCAAATTCGGGCTCCAGCCCCGGGGCGGGCCAATGATGACGCACAAAGTGCTGTTGAAACAAGCGCCGTGCGCCCGGGGAGTGAAATCCGAAGTATTCACTGAGGGTCAATCCATCCTCATCGTGGTAGGTCACCTCCAGCCGCTCCCCCTGTTTGCCGCGCCCTTCTGTGAGGGTCAGCCCCGCACAGCGGATCACCATGCAATCCTTGAGATTGAGCGCCTCTTTAAGCTTGTCGTCAGGGTCCACCAGCAGCTGATCGCAGCTCTGGCAGCGGCGGGCGGCGATGTCGTTCTCCGCACCGCAGCCGGGGCAGATCTTGGCGCGAAAGCGGTAGTCACACTCCTCGCGGTTGCCCTCATCATCTTCAAACAGCCCCTGACAGCGGCGGCCGTAGTGCTCGATCACCTTGCCATCCTCGTCGGTCTTGCCCCAGAAGGTGTTGGCAAAACCGCAGGCGGGGCAGGGTACTTGTACCGGCTCGGTACTGGCGTGGGGGCGAGGCTCCCCCACTTCGGGGGCGAACAGGTTGAAGTTGTTGCCCGCATAGTCGAGCACCAGACAATCGCTCTTGCCCGGCGAGAGGCGCAGGCCCCGCCCCACGATCTGCTGGTAGAGGGAGACCGACTCAGTGGGCCTGAGCATCACGATAAGATCGACATGAGGGGCGTCGAAGCCGGTGGTGAGTACCGCCACGTTGACCAGAAACTTGAGCTCGCGCGCCTTGAAGGCGCTGATAAGGGCATCGCGCTCCGGCCCCGGCGTCTCGCCGGTGATAAGGGCTGTCTGCTGGCCTCGGGCGCCCAGCAGACCGTGAATTTCGCGGGCATGCTCGACGGTGGCGGCGAAGATCATCACCCCCTGCCGGTCGGCGGCATACTCCAGCACCTGACTCAGGATATGGGGGGTGACCCGCTGCTGGCGCTTGAGCTCTCCGTTGAGATCTGCCTCGCTAAAGAGGCCGTTCTCCCGTGCCACCAGCTTGCTGAAGTCGTAGTGGACGATGGGGGCATCCACCATGCGCGGCGGAGTGAGGTAGCCGTTTTTCACCATAAAACGCAAGGGCAGCTCGAACACGCAGTCGCCAAACAGCCGCTCGCCGTGGCTCTTGACCATGCCGTGGTAGTGGCGCCGGTAGATCCAGCCCAGCCCGAGCCGATAGGGGGTGGCGGTGAGGCCGAGGATCTTGAGGGCCGGATTGGCAGCCTTGAGATGGTCGATCACCTGATGGTATTGACTGTCGTCATCGAGCGAGACCCGATGGCACTCATCGATGATCAGCAGCGAAAACGCCCCGTCGAAGGCCGCCAGATTGCGGGCGACCGACTGCACCGAGCCGAACACCACCTGGGCGCTCGCCTCCTTGCGATCCAGGCCGGCAGCGAAAATATCGGCCTTGAGCCCCCACGCCTCGTATTTAGCGTGGTTCTGCTCCACCAGCTCCTTGACGTGGGCCAGCACCAGCACCCGACCGCGCGCTTTGCGGGCCAGCTCGGCGATCACCAGACTCTTGCCGGCCCCGGTGGGCAGCACCACTACGGCGGGATCCGGGTGTTTGCGAAAGTGGCTGATCACGGCGTTGACGGCGTCGGT
>NZ_JAAKNE010000131.1:0-11310 GCF_049170755.1 Aeromonas sp. 604176 | reverse complement strand
ACCTGCGGGATCACCTCGTAGGAGCGGCCATCCAGGTCGATACGGTTGACGTAACCGTCCGCCATCATGGTGCCCATGGTGATACCGATATCCTGCATGGTGATGCCGTAGGCACCCGCCTTGTCCTTGTCGATGCGGATCTTCATGGTGGCGGAGTCGTAGTTCAGATCGAGATCCGAATAGACGAACTGACCGTTACTCTGCGCCGCTGCCAGAATTTCACCGGCCACCAGGAACAGGCTTTCGAAGCTGTTCGGGGTGGTGATGACGAACTGGATCGGCAGACCACTCGATGCACCCGGCAGTTCCGGGAACTGGAAGGTGGTGATGGCCATACCCGGGATGTCTTTCACCAGATTGGCGACCCGGTCCAGCACCTCTTTCTGGCTCGCTTCACGTTGGCTCCAGGGCACCATGGAGGCGATACCGAACGCCTGGTTGGCGTTGAACACCCCTGAGAAGACCTGGGAGAAGGCGATCTCGGGCTGCTCGTCCAGGATCTTGTTCACATCCGCCATGGTGTTTTCGATGTAGTCTAGGTTGGCGTTGGACGGTGCGGTACCCAGCACGGCCATGACCCCCTTGTCCTCTGACGGTGCCAGTTCGCTCGGGATGAACTTGAACAGCAGCGGCAGGCTGGCGAAGACGATGACGGCGAACACCACGATGACGGGGCGCTTTTTCATCACGGCGTGCAGCATGCTGTCGTAGCGATCGGTCATCCGCTCCAGCAGGTGATGGACTGTGCTCTCGAACTTGCCTGGCTGCTCGTTGGCCTTGAGCATCTTGGAACACATCATCGGTGACAGAGTCAGGGCGATGATGCCCGAGACGAACACTGCGCCA
Source organism: Aeromonas sp. 604176 (assembly GCF_049170755.1). NCBI lineage: Bacteria > Pseudomonadati > Pseudomonadota > Gammaproteobacteria > Aeromonadales > Aeromonadaceae > Aeromonas > Aeromonas sp. 604176. The sequence continues at coordinate 10,464 of NZ_JAAKNE010000131.1, read as the reverse complement.
GCCAGGGTCAGGGCAAACTCCTTGAACAGGGAGCCGGTGATACCCCCCATCAGGGCGATAGGCGCGTATACCGCCGCCAGGGTAACCGTCATGGCGATAACCGGTACCGCGATCTCGCGGGTACCGATAATGGCGGCCCGGAACGGTTCTTCCCCCTCCTTGATATGGCGGTCGACGTTCTCCAGCACCACGATGGCGTCATCCACCACCAGACCGATCGCCAGCACCATCGCCAGCAGGGTCATCAGGTTTATCGAGAAGCCGAACATATCCATCATCATCACTACGCCGATAAGACTGAGCGGAATGGTGATGATCGGGATGATGACCGCGCGGAACGAACCGAGGAACAGGGTGATGACCACCAGAACGATGGCGGCTGCCTCCAGGATGGTCTTGATAACCTCGTGGATGGACTCGTTGATCGCCACGGTGGAGTCATACATCACGTTGAGACGCATGGTGCTCGGCATATTGCGCTCAAGGCTCGGCAGCAGTGCCAGCACATCGCGGGCGATGTTGATGGGGTTGGCTGTCGGGGCGGCGTTGACCGCCATGACCACGGCTTCGCGACCATTGGCGCTGGCACGATAGACATCGTGACTCTTCTCGAGGGTTACCTTGGCGATGTCCGCCAGACGGATCACCTTGCCGTCGCGGGTAGCCACCACCAGTCGCTTCAGCTCGTCGACATCCTTGACCTGGGTCTCGGCATTGCCATTGAACAGGGTGAAGTAACCGGTCGCCTGACCTGTCGCGGACTGATAGTTGTTGCTGTTGAGCACCGTCATCACGTCGCTGGCAGTCAGGTTGAAGGCCGCCATCTTGGCCGGATCCAGCCATACCCGCAGGGCAAACTCGACACCGCCGTAGAGGTCAACCTTGGAGACCCCGCCGACAGTAAAGAGCTGCGGCTTGATAACCCGCTCCAGATAGTCGGTGATCTGGCTGGAGTTGAGCTCCGGGCTGGTAAAGCCGAGGTAGAGCACCGCCGTGGTTGAACCGGTGGAGGAGGTGACCGAGGGGTCTTCCGCCTCTTTCGGCAACTGAGAGCGCACCGAGTTCACCTTCGCCAGTATGTCGGACAGCGCGGCGTTGGGGTCGGTATTGAGCTTCATGTATGCAGTGATGGTGGAGCTACCCAGCTGGCTGGAGGAGGTCATGAAGTCGATGTTGTCGGCTTGCGCGACCGCCTGTTCCAGCGGCTGGGTGATGAACCCCTGGATCAGATCAGAACTGGCGCCATAGTAGCCAGTGCTGACGGTGATCACCGTGTTGGTCACCTCGGGGTATTCCCGTACCTGCATCTTGAAGATGGCCTGAAAGCCCAGCAAGGCGATCAGGAAGCTGAGCGAGATCGCCAGCACAGGCCGTTTTATAAATATGTCAGTAAATCGCATCGCAGATCTCCGCGCTTACAGCATCGGGGTTTGTGCCGGAACGGCCAGGGCATCGTTCTCGACCACATGCACCTTGGTGTCGTTGCTCAGGCGAACCTGACCCGACAGTACGATCTGGTCACCGGCCTGAATGCCAGAGAGCACATGCACATCGTTGCCACGGCGCTCACCCGCCTTGACCACAACCTGCTTGGCTCGCAGCACTTTCACCTTGTTACCCTCTTTGTCGGTCTCTTCGCCCTCTTTGAGCACATAGACGTTCTGACCGTAAAGGGTGAAGGAGATAGCGGTCTGCGGGATCACGATCTGATCTTTCACCGTCGGCAGAATGATGCTGGCGCGGGCGAACATACCGGAACGGAGCTGACCGTCGTTGTTCGGAATGTCTGCCTGTACCTGGATCAGGCCGCTCTGGAAGTTGACCGCAGGCTCGATGGCGGTGATATGGCCGTCAAACTGGGTTTGCGGATAGGCATCCACATTGATCTTGATGGTCTGGCCCAGCTTGATTTTGGAGATATCGGTCTGGGGCACGGTGAAGCGCAGACGCATCACGCTGGTATCTTCCAGGCGCACGATATCTGTGCCTGGTTGCAGATACTGGCCAAGGAACACATTGCGCAGGCCGACCACGCCGCTAAAGGGCGCGCGCACTTCACGACGGGCAATGGTCGCCTTCAGACTCTCGATATCCGCTTCCAGCGAGCGATAGGCCGCTTCGGCTTCATCCAGCTGCTCTTTGGAGATGGAGCTGGTCTTGTAGAGGTTCTGGAAGCGTTCGAATTTGGCTTTTGCCGCTGGCAGCTTGGCCTGGGAGGCGCGCAGATTGGCCTTCTCCACGGTGGAGTCCAGGCTCAGCAGCAGCTGGTCTGCCTTGACCGGTTTGCCCGACTCGAAGGTGATAGCATCAATGGTGCCAGCCAGTTCGGTGGAGAGGGTCACCCCCTGATTCGGTTCGATGAAGCCGATGGCTTCGATGGTCGGTACCCAATCCTGCGCCTTGGTCACCATGGCGGTGACGGGGAACTCGGGTTCCGGCCGGTTGGCCATATATTGGGCAATCATCTTCTGTTTGAACAAATTGAAGCCGATGACGCTGCCAAACAAGGCGATCGCTATCAGCAACATAATGGCCATCCACTTTTTCATGAACAGGCTCCTGAGGTGGAAAGATTGGGGGATAAAATGGCATTCCAGCTGGCCCGGATCGCGGTTTCCAACTGCGATTCGGTCAGCGTGATGTTGTGCACCCTGCACTGCAGGGCCAGATGCATGACACTGTCCAGACTCAACACCTGGAGTGCCCGTATCGGTAAATCAATAAACAATCCTTGTTCAACGCCCTGTTCAAAAAATCGGTCCAGAGGCTCCCAGGCAGCCAGAATGACAGGATTGGTCTCCAATTCTGCCCCTAGCGGAGAGCTCTCGTACTGCAATTTGCACCGGATAGCGTTGGGTTCGTTAACAAAAATGGCATGAATATTGAGCCATAATTGGCGAAATTGTTGAAATGAAACTTTATCGATTGCTACATCGGCCATGACCATGGGCACACACTGCAAGATAGTGTGCTGGTGCAGTTGCCGGATCAGATCATCCTTGTCGCCGAAGTAGCGATAGATGGTGCCGGTGGCAACATTGGCCTTCTTGGCGACTTCCGCAATCGACAGACCATGAAAACCCCGTTCACCCAGCACCTCATGGGCCGCGTTGAAGATGCTCTCTTTTTTATCCAGAATCATCAGTGTGACTTTCGATTGAATGAACGTTCATTCATTCTAGATGGGCATCAAATCAAGTCAAGGCAGCAAGGCGATTTGCGACTGCGATCTGCCCCTTTTCGGTTGTCAGCAGGGGAATAGTGGAAGAAAAGTGCGCAATGTGCTTGAAAAAACAACGAACAGTGCTTCGGTGACAGAAAAGTGTAGACAAACCAGCAACCATCATTAATAATGCGCCCCGTTCGACAGCGTAGCGCCCGTAGCTCAGCTGGATAGAGCGCTGCCCTCCGGAGGCAGAGGTCACAGGTTCGAATCCTGTCGGGCGCACCATCAAAAGTGCGTCGGTTAAACGGGCGTTGTTGTGGAACGAAAACAGCTGTGGTGGCTGTAGCTCAGTTGGTAGAGTCCCGGATTGTGATTCCGGTTGTCGTGGGTTCGAGCCCCATCAGCCACCCCATTTTACAGCTTGTCAGGTACGCGAAGGTGGCGGAATTGGTAGACGCGCTAGCTTCAGGTGTTAGTGCCCCCCGGGTGTGAGGGTTCGAGTCCCTCTCTTCGCACCATACTTGCTGTATGACGAGGATGACCATAAGGTCGTCTTTGTTTTTTTGAAGTAAACTATTTTGAAAGAAATAGCCTCGGTGATTAGCGCAGTCCGGTAGCGCATCTGGTTTGGGACCAGAGGGTCAAAGGTTCGAATCCTTTATCACCGACCACATTTAGAAAAACCTCGCTTCGGCGGGGTTTTTGCTTTCTGGCCTCCGCCGTGCCAGTACTCTCTCCCTGTTACGTCTGTTTACACTCTATTTGGGCAGCGCGCCCCGCCTTTCGGTTATGCTTCAGCCTCGAGTCACTGACAACCGGATGTCATCGGCCCATTTCAGGCATTTTTCCATGAATAACAAAATTTCCTTTGCTTGCTCCCCCGCCATGCTGGCTGCCTTGCTGCTGGGGGGGTGTACCATCAAGCCGCCATCCACCGATGTGATGATGGGCTCCATTGCATCACAACCGCAGGAGGAGCGCTCTCTCTCCCCCTTGCTGACCAGCGGTGATTTTTGCGTTGCGGTGTCCCAACAGAAGGTGTTGGCACAACCTTGCAGCGGAAAAGACGATCAACTGTTCGAGTGGGATCTGGGTGAGTTGCGCCTGCAGGATCTCTGTTTGCAAGCCAAAAACGACAGCGAAGTGATGCTGGCACCCTGTGACGGTCAGGCGCAGTGGGAGTGGCAGAAAGACAGGCTTTTCAACAGCAAGGTCTCCCGCTGCCTCGATGTGGCCGGGCGACGCCATACTCCCGGCACGCCTCTGCGGTTGGCTGAATGCTACGGCGGGGCGAACCAGAGCTTCAGCTGGCAGCGGCCCAATCCCTGGCTGGAGACTCTGAAAAAACAAAGCCTCACATGGTGAGGCTTTGCTGAATCGGATGGCGGGCTGAAGAGGATCAGGCTGCGCTGACGCTCTCCAGCTCGAACAGCTTCTCCAGATAGACGGCGACGCCATCTTCATCGGAGGTGAGGGTCTGCTCATACTCCGGCAGCGCCATTTTCAGGCGGTCATGGGCGTTGCCCATCACGATGCCGCGTCCCACCATGGTCAACATCTCGAAGTCGTTCATGCCATCGCCGAAGGCGATCGCCTCCGACATGTCGAACCCGTTCTGCTCCAGCACGGCTCGCACAGCATTGCCCTTATGCACCCCGGCGTGCATGACTTCGAGGCAGTCCGGCAATGAGAAGGTGACGTTTAGCTGATCGCCGTAGCGCTGGTTGAGGTGCGCCTCGATCTTCAGCAGCTTCTCGTGGTCGCCGATGTAGAACACCTTGTTGATCTGCTCTTTCGGTTCCTGCTTCAGGTCATCGACCAGACGGTAGGTGAACCCTGACTCGTCGTGGAACTGCAGCAGCCAAGGGAGCTCTTCTTCCACCACCCAGTCATCACCCTGATAGACATTGAGGTGGATAGAGGGGTCGCGCTCCAGCGCAATCAGTTCGGCGGCGATCTCGGTCGGCAGCGGCTGGTTGAAAATCAGCTGATCCTGTTTGTCATGGACCACGGCGCCATTGGAGGTAATGAGGTAGATATCCATCCCCAGCGCATCGCGGAAGCTGCGAACGTCAACATGATGACGGCCGGTGGCGACCACGAATTTCACACCTTGTTCTACCAGGCGGTGCAGGGTATCCCGGGTACGGGGAGAGATCTGGTGCTGCTTGTTGAGCAGAGTGCCATCGAGATCGGATACAACTACCTTGAACATCATTACCTCGGCATCGATTGAAAACAGGGGCAGTTTACCTTAGCCCGCACTGTCACCCCATTTATTTAGGGTTACAAAAAATAGCCAGCTCAGAAGCGGGCGAAAAAGTCGACCACCGTGGTCAGGGCGGGCTGGCGCTTGTCATCGGATTCGATGAATAGTTCGTGCCAAGCACCCTCGATGCGCAGTGGCTTGCCCCCTTCGCACTTGGCAATGGTGCAGAAGCGATCCTGCGCGGCATTGTCCACCACGCTGTCGCTGCCAGCTTGCAGCACCAGCAGCGGGGTTTTGATGGCGCCTGCATCGGCGATGGCGGCATCGGCACCGGTGATCCCCTGATAAATCCAGTGGGCGGTGGCACCACCCAGCTTGATCTGCGGGTGCTGCTCGTAGATTTGGCGGAAGGCCTGATAGCGGGACTGGCTGTGTGTCAGCTCGTTATCGGCAAAGCCGTGATCCTGATAGGCGCCCTGACCGGGGCCGTAGGGAGGCTCGCCAAGCCAGCCGCCGACCGTGCCTATGGTGCTCGCCAATCCCTTGGCCAGCCACTTGGGCAGACCGCCGAGATTGATGCCCAGCATGGGGGAGGAGAGTACGGCCGCCTTGATATCATCGGGCCAGCGCTCCAGATAGCGGGCCGAGATGGCACCGCCCATGGAGTGGGCCAGCAGGAACAGCTTGGCAGGCTGGTCCGCCATGATGATCTGGTCGTGAAACTGCTTGAGATCGACCACATAATCGTCGAACTGGTCGACATATCCCTTCTGCGGGTCATTCAGCATCCGGCCAGACATCCCCTGACCGCGATGGTCGATGAGATAGAGGCTGTAGCCCTGACGCCAGAGATCCCATGCCAGCTCCTGATATTTGAGGTAGCTCTCGACCCTGCCATTGACGATCAGGATGGCGCGATCAACCTTCTCCTGCCGCAGCGCAGCATAGCGGATGGTCACCCCATCCTTGCCCTTGAACTCTCCTTCCACCGCATGCTGGCGCCAGAAGTTGGGCAGGGTTTGCTGGTAGAGGCTGGGTACATCGGCTTCGCTGGTGAGCTGATAGGTATTGGTCACGGCAAGGGCTCCGGCAGAAAACAGGGTCAGGGCCAACAGGGAAAGAGAGAGGGGTTTCATCAGGCACACTCCTGTTGCCAATGGTGATAAAGGGCGGCGATATCCCCCGAGCAGAGTAGCGCCATGCTGGCTTGCAAGCAGGGCAGGGGCCAGTCCCACCACTGCATCTCTTGCAGCATGAGGATCTGCTCATCACTGAAGCGACGGCGGATCGGCTGGGCCGGGTTGCCGCCGACTATGGTGTAAGGGGCCACATCCCTGGTCACCACGGCGCGGGTGGCGATGACGGCGCCATCACCTATGGTGATGCCGGGCATGATCATCGCTTCCGAGCCGATCCAGACATCGTTGCCAATCCGGGTGTCTCCCTTGCGCAGAAAGCCGCTGTGAGCCCCTTCGCCAAAGGTGTCGGGGTTGAACGGGAAGGTGGAGACCCAATCCAGCCGGTGGCCCTGATTGCCCGCCAACATGAAGGTGGCGCCCGAGCCGATGGAGCAGAACTTGCCGATGATCAGCCGATCCACCTCGCCCCAGAGGCCGCTCTCCCAGGTGTCGCGGGTCGAGCCATCGCCGAGCAGGTAGCGGACGCAGTGATCCTCGAACGGCTTGCCGTGGTAATAGCCGGAGTAGTAGCTGTAGTCACCGGCCTCTATGTTCGGGTTGGTCAGGTGATCCCGGATGATGTGGGATTCCAGCCAGCTGCCAAAAGGGTTATCCATCACTCCTCCTGCGGATCGTCCTGTTCGCTCTGCTGCGCCCACCCTTTGCGGGTCAGCTGCATCCGTTGCCACCACTCTTCGTCCGCCAGAATTTCACCGGCCGGGCCGAGCTGGGGGTAGGGCATCTCTTTCTCTTTGCAGAGCTGGGCATAGATAGGATAACCCCCCTCGAACAGGATGCTGTTCTGCTCCTCCAGCGTGAGCGGGCAGCCGCGTTGATAGCAGCCGGCCAGCTCGCGCTGGCGTTGTGCCTCGTAGAGGATGGCGGCGGCAGCCACCGAGACGTTGAGGGACTGCACCATGCCCACCATGGGGATGACGATATGGTGATCGGCCAGGGCCAGCGCCTCTTCACCGATGCCGTGCTTCTCCTGACCCACCAGAATGGCGGTCGGTTTGGTGTAGTCGATAGCGCGAAAATCGACGGAGCTGTCGGAGAGGTGGGTTGCCAGGATCTGCATGCCTGAAGCTTTCAGCTCGGCAACGGCTGTGCCGATATCCGGGTGCAGTTTTACATCCACCCAGTTCTGGCTGCCGCGGGCGGTGCCTTTGCGTTTGTGGATCCAGGTTTTGGGCCAGACGGCGTGTACCCGGTGGATGCCGATGGCATCGGCGGTACGCACGATGGCGGCCAGATTGTGAGGTTTATGGACCTCTTCCATGCAGACGGTCAAATCGAGCTGACGCTGGGCCAGCATGTCGGTGATGCGCTTGAAGCGTTCGGGGGTCATGGCTTGTCTCTATAAAAGCAGCAGGCGGCTTGCGCCGCCTGTGTTCAGTTCTTCTGTCGGCTCACCTTGAGCACGTTGGGCATCACGCGGATCTTGCGCATGATGTTGGCCAGGTGGATGCGGCTCTTGGTGGTGATGAGCAGGCTGACCTGATAGACCCGGCCATCCTTCTCTTCGGTGCTGATGGCGTGAATGTTGGCGCCGGTGGCGGCAATCACGTTGGCCAGCTCGGCCAGCGCACCCTGATGGTTGACGATCTCGATGCTGATACCGGTGCGGAACTCCTGTTCCTGCTCCTTGTCCACTTCCCACTGCACTGGCAAGTACTTGTCCGGCTCCTTGCTGTAGCCCTTGATGTTGCGGCAGGCTTCCTGGTGGATCACCAGACCCTTGCCCGGACTGATATGGGCGATGATGGCATCTCCCGGGATCGGGCGGCAGCAGTTGGCGAAGGTGACCAGCATGCCGTCGGCACCCTTGATCGGCATCTTCTTGCTGCTGGTTTTGGGCTGCTCTTCCGGCGGCAGTTCATCCCCCAGCATGCGGCGCGCCACCATGACGCTCATGGCGTTGCCGAGGCCCACATCGGCCAGCAGCCCCTGCAGATTTTCGTGCTTGGTATCAGCCAGCACCTGCTTGATGCGTGGCTCGGGGATGTCTTCGATATTCTTGGCGCCCAGCGCATGGTTGAGCAGGCGGCGACCCAGCACCACCGACTCTTCGGTGCGCAGGTTCTTGAGGAACTGGCGGATCTTGGAGCGTGCTTTGGTGGTCACCACAAAGTTGAGCCAGGCCGCGTTGGGGCGAGCCCCCGGCGCCGTGATGATCTCCACCGTCTGGCCTGAGTGCAGCGGGCTGCTGAGCGGGTAGGGGTGGCGGTCGACCCGCGAACCGACGCAGGCATGGCCGATATCGGTGTGCACCGTGTAGGCGAAGTCAACCGGCGTGGCGCCAGCGGGCAGTTCCATGATGCGTCCTTCCGGCGTGAACACGTAGATCTCGTCGGGGAAGAGGTCGGTTTTGACCCCTTCGATAAATTCAAACGAGCTGCCGGCGCTCTGCTGCAATTCCAGCAGGCTCTGCATCCAGCGCTGAGCGCGGATCTGGGCAGTGGTGCCCGAGCTGTCGCCATCCTGCTTGTAGGCCCAGTGGGCGGCAACCCCTTTGTCGGCCATCTGATCCATGAACTCGGTGCGGATCTGTACCTCGACCGGCACTCCGTGCGGCCCCACCAGCGAGGTGTGCAGCGACTGGTAGCCGTTGGTCTTGGGGATGGCGATGTAATCCTTGAAGCGGCCGGGGCGCGGCTTGTAGAGGCTATGCATCTGCCCCAGCACCCGGTAACAGGTATCTATGTCCTTCACCTTGACACGAAAGGCGTAGATATCCATTACCTCATGAAATTGCAGCTCTTTTTTCTCCATCTTGTTGTAGATGGAGAAGAGATTCTTCTCGCGGCCACTGACCTGATGCTCGATCCCCGCCTCTTTCAGGCGACCGCTGATTTCGCTCTGGATGGAATCGATGATCTCGCGGCGATTGCCACGGGCGCGGCGCACCGATTCGCGCAGCACGCGGGATCGCATCGGATAGAGCGCCTCGAAGCCCAGCTCTTCCAGCTCGTTCTTCATGGTGTGAATACCGAGGCGGTTGGCGATGGGGGCGAAGATTTCGAGGGTTTCCCGAGCGATACGGCGGCGCTTGTCAGGGCGCAGCGAGCCCAGGGTGCGCATGTTGTGGGTGCGGTCGGCCAGCTTGATCAGAATGACCCGGATATCCTGGGTCATTGCCATCACCATCTTGCGGAAGTTCTCGGCCTGCGCCTCTTTGCGATCGCGAAATTTCAGCTTGTCGAGCTTGGAGACCCCGGCCACCAGTTCTGCAACCGCATTGCCAAACTGTTCGGCCAGATCGGCCTTGGTGACAGAGGTGTCTTCAATGACGTCGTGCAGCACGGCGGCCATCAGGGTTTCATGATCGAGGCGCATGTCACCCAGGATTCGGGCAACGGCAACAGGGTGGGTGATGTAGGGTTCGCCACTGGAACGCATCTGGCCCTGGTGGGCATCACGGGCCACCACATAGGCTTGCTTGAGCTTCTCAACCTGCTCTGGCGGCAGGTAGGAACTGGCTATTTCTTTAAGGTTTTCAAATAAATACAAGACAGTCCCCGCAGCGGTGAAACGGCAATTCGTGGAATTGAGGGTATAGCCCTGAGTTTGCGAGGTTTTCGAGCGGTTGTAAATGGGGATGAACAGTCGGCACCCGGGCGGGTGCCAACCGGAGGAATAACTTAACCGCGGCCTTCGGCGATGGCAGCAACGGCTGCCAGCTCGGCGGCTTCCTGCTCTTGCTGTTCGTAGCGGTCCTGGGTGTCCATCACTTGATTGTTCACCAGACCCAGCTCGATCTCACGCAGGGCGATCACAGTCGGCTTGTCGTTCTCTTCGTCGACCAGGGGATCTTTGCCTTGTACCGCGATTTGACGAGCGCGGCGCGCGGCGACCAGCACCAGGTCAAAACGGTTACCTACCTGTTTTACAGCATCTTCTACAGTAACGCG
>NZ_JAAKNE010000130.1:0-11422 GCF_049170755.1 Aeromonas sp. 604176 | reverse complement strand
ATAAGCCACAACAAAAAACCGCTGGATCATGCCGGATTTAAGGCTATGTGTAAAGTTTACTCGGGCTTGGTGTCGATATTTTTCCATTCCCCCTGAATTAACAGCTCGTGAGGGAGGTAATTGCGTTTGTAATTCATCTTGCGACACGCCTCTACCAGATAGCCAAGATAGAGCCAGCTTCGCCCGGTTCGCCTGGCCAGATCGAGCTGGCAGAGGATGGCAAAGGTGCCCAGGGAGCGATCGGCATAATCCGGATCGAAGAAGGTGTACATGGCGCTCAAGGAGTGGGGCAGCAGGTCTGTGGTGGCGACACCGATCAGGCGGCCCTCTTTGCGCATCTCCAGGTAGAGCGGCGGCATCCAGTCACAATGGAGAAACCCGCGATACTGACTGCGGTTGGGGGGATACATGCTGCCATCCTGATGGCGTTCGCGGATATAACGTTCGTAGAGCAGGTAATACTCGGGTTTGTCATCATAGCTCAGGACGATCTCGATATCCCTGTTGAGCTGGCGGATCCGCTTCTGGCCACGGCTGGGACGAAAGCGTTCGCTGTGAATACGAAGGGACTGGCAGGCATGGCACGCCGGGCAGTGGGGGCGATAGATGTCGTTGCCACTGCGGCGAAAACCGGCAGTCAACAATCGCTCGTAACCGTTGGCGTTGAGCAGATTGTGATCCATCAGCACCAGCAATTGCTCCTGTTCATGGTCCAGATAACTGCAGGGATGCTTGGGAGTCAGCCCTACTTTGAGGATCACTTCTTCAGTCATAAGCTGATCTCCCCCTCTCGCCAGCAGGAAGCCAATAGTGGTTGATGGCCAAGGCGCGCCAGCTCAGCCAGAAAACGGGCCCGTGGCCACTCCTCGATACCCAGGGTCGCCAGAAACGGGTTTTGCATCTGGCAATCGATAAGTGCTCCACCATGGCGTGAAAAGTGGCGACAGAGTGCCACCATGGCAAGTTTGGCGCCGTTATCAATCCGGCTGAACATGGATTCACCGCAAAACAGTCGGCCGATAGAGAGGCCATACAGTCCCGCTTGCAGCTCTCCCTCCTGCCAGATCTCGATAGAGTGGGCATGACCCAGCCGGTGCAACTGCTGGTAGGCCTCGATCATGGGCTGGCTGATCCAGGTGCCATCGGCAGTGCGACGAGGGGCGGCGCAGGCGGTAATGACTTCATTAAAGGCGCGATTGACAGAAATATCGAATGGGGTTCGACGGATAATCTTCTGCAGTGTCCGTCCCACATGGAGTTGGTCTGGGCGGATCACTCCGCGGGGATCCGGTGACCACCACAGGGTCGGCTGGTGGGGTTCATTCCACGGGAAGATCCCCTTGTGATAAGCTGCCAGCAATCTGGCAGGGGAGAGATCCCCGCCGATCGCCAGCAAGCCGTTGGGCTCTTCCAGCGCATGGCTGGGGTCGGGAAACCAGCAAAGCTCATCATCCAGTTGGGTAAGATAGCGAGACATAAGGCAACGAGGTTCATAGATGAAGGCCATTATCCTGATAGTATCCAGCTTGCTCTGCTTTGTCACTGCGCCCGCCGGGGCGGAGGTCTACCAGCGCAATACCGCGCGGCCAGTCAATCAGGTGGTGTTTGGTCAGGTCGAAACGGTGCGCAATATTACCCAGCGCCAGATCCTGGAGTCAGAGCACTCTGGCTGGAAGACGCTGGGGGGGGCTGTGTTGGGCGGCCTGCTGGGGAACCAGTTTGGCGGCGGTCATGGCCGTGAAATCGCCACCGCCGTCGGGGCGCTCGCGGGTGCTGCGGCTGCGCAGCAATACCAGTCCGGGGGAACCGTGGTGGAAAACAAGTTGGTGGAGCTGCTGATCCGCAACGAGCAAAATGCCCTTATCAACGTGATCCAGGATTATGATCCCGCCATGGTCTTTGCCAATGGGGACAAGGTGCGCATTCTCTATTTCGATGATGGGGTGCGGGTCGACAAGACTTACTGACTTTCGATAGTCATGATGATAGGGGATTGTGGCAGGAAAGAAACCCGCAGACTCTCTTGCTGGAAAGTCTGTCGGGCGGTAATACACGGGACTGATGCCCTGAGGATTCAGATAGCTGTCTCTTGAGAGACTATCTTGTCGCGACCGGTGTTCTTTGCCTGATAGAGCAGCCGATCCGCTACGCTCAGCGCCTCGTCCATGGATATCCGCCCGACGCTGATCACGCCGTAACTGGCGCGAACGAAGAGCGGAGTTTCCGGTGACAAGGGTTGCTGGCGCAGCTGCTGACGCAGCCCTTCAAGACGCTTGATCAACACGGGGACGGTACAGTGGGGTACCATCATGGCAAATTCCTCTCCGCCAAACCGTGCGATCATGGCATCGGGGAAGAACTGGGTCAGCTGGCGGGTCAGATGGCAGAGCAGCTGATCGCCGATGGCATGGCCCCAGTGATCGTTGACCTGCTTGAAGTGATCCACATCGAGCACACAGAGTGCGAGAGGCGTCTGCTGATGCAGATGTTCTTCAAACCATTTTTGCCCTTCATTGAACCAGTAGCGACGGTTGTAAAGACCGGTCAGATAGTCACGATTGGCTGACTCCTGAATGCTGTTGAACTGCTCGAGCGCCTCCAGATTGTGGCTGACCCGACACTGCAGCTCTTCCGGCTCGAAAGGCTGGTTGAGAAAGTCGTTGGCGCCCTGCTTGAGGTAGCGAGCAGAGAGACCGCGTTTGTCCGAGACCGAGATCCCGATAATCGCCAGCTGCTGCTTGCTGTAACGCTCTCTCAGCATCCGCACCAGACTGATGCCATCAATATCCGGCATGTAGTAGTCGACCAGTGCCAGCCGGATGCCCGGGTGTTGCTCCAGTATCGCCATCGCTTCACTGGCATGACTTGCCTCATGCACCTGCAACAGCTGTTTGCGCAACTGAGCCATGGTGCGGTGACGGGAGGTGCGTGAATCATCGACCACCAGCACTTCGATGGACTGGTTGAGATAGAGACGGTGCACCAGACTGACGGCATATTGCAGCGAGTGGCGTGAATCCTTCATCACATAGTCCAGCACGCCGGTTTCCAGCCAGGCGGCACGTTTATCCTCACTGATGTCGGCAGTGAGGATCACAACCGGCAATCCGCGAGCCAGCAGCTCGTTGACCGCTTCTCCACGGGGCGCATCCGGCAAGGTCAGGTCCACCAGCGCGACCACATACTCCTCGCCCCGACAGTGACGGGCGCCTTCTAGGGTATCGAAGGCGTCAATCTCGAGGCCTGTCTGCTGGGCAATGGCCTGAGTCAGCATACGGCGGATGGTCAGGCTATCTTCGACAATCAATATCTTCTGTTTCATTAGACTCCTTTAAATAAAAAAGGCATACCGACTGGTATGCCTTATATCACAACTGCGCTTGTTTATTGCGCGTCGAGGTAGCGTTCGGCATCGAGGGCTGCCATGCAGCCGGTACCGGCAGAGGTGATCGCCTGACGGTAGTTGTGGTCGGCCACGTCGCCGGCAGCGAAGACACCTTCAATGCTGGTCTGGGTGGCAAAACCGTCGAGGCCGCCACGTACCTTCAGATAACCGTTTTGCATCTCCAGCTGGCCATCGAAGATCTGGGTATTGGGCTGGTGGCCGATGGCGATGAAGACGCCCATCAGCGGCAGCTCGCTGGTGCTGTTGTCCTGAGTGTTGCGCAGGCGCACACCGGTGACCCCCATCTGATCACCCAGCACTTCGTCCAGGGTCTGGTGGGTGTGCAGCACGATGTTGCCGCTCGCAACCTTGTCGTGCAGACGCTTGATCAGGATCTTCTCGGCCCGGAACTCGTCGCGGCGGTGGATCAGGTGCACCTTTTTGGCGATGTTGGCCAGATACAAGGCTTCTTCAACAGCGGTGTTGCCGCCGCCGATCACCGCCACTTCCTGATTGCGGTAGAAGAAACCGTCACAGGTGGCACAGGCGGAGACGCCGCGACCCTTGAAGGCCTCTTCGGAGGGCAGACCCAGATACTTGGCGGAGGCGCCGGTCGCGATGATCAGGGCATCGCAGGTGTACTCGCCGTTGTCCCCTTTGAGGCGGAACGGGCGCTGAGTCAGTTCGACACTGCTGATGTGATCAAATAGGATGCGGGTATCGAACTTCTCAGCATGCTCTTTCATGCGCTCCATCAGGGCCGGGCCGGTCAGGCCTTCCGGGTCACCTGGCCAGTTTTCCACATCGGTGGTGGTGGTCAGCTGACCCCCTTGCTGCATGCCGGTGATGAGCAGGGGATTGAGGTTGGCGCGGGCGGCGTAGACGGCTGCAGTGTAACCGGCCGGGCCTGACCCTAGGATCAGCAATTTGCTGTGAGTGACTTGGCTCATGATGTCATTTCCGGGATGTGATGAGTTTGCGCGATTGTAGGTAATTCGTGATCCGGGGTCAAAGGCTGGTGAGTCGATTGCACTAATCGTGTTCACAAGGGGTGACATGCAAAATAAAGGAATAAAAAACCGCCCATCGCGGGCGGATTTTCACTCATCTCCAACTGGCGCAGGCCAGCGCAGATCAGTTCAGCAGGGTCAGGGGATCCGTGTAGGCAAGGCCATGTGCCACGGCCACTTCCTTGCAGGTGAGCTTGCCCTCCATCACGTTGAGCCCGTGCAACAGGTTGGGATCGCTCAGTAGTGCCTGACGATACCCTTGCTGGGCCAGCTTGATGATAAAGGGGAGGGTGGCATTGTTGAGCGCCACGGTCGAGGTGCGGGCCACCGCCCCCGGCATGTTGGCGACACAGTAGTGCACCACCTCATCGACAATATAGGTCGGATCCTGGTGGGTGGTGGCGTGGGAGGTTTCCACACAGCCGCCCTGATCGATGGCCACATCGACGATGGCAGAACCCGGCTTCATGCGCGCAATGTGGTCACGGCGGACAAGTTTTGGCGCAGTGGCACCCGGCACCAGCACGCCGCCGATGACCAGATCGGCCGCCAGCAGATGGCGCTCCAGCGTCTCGCTGTTGGAGTAGACCACCTTGGCCGCTCCCTGGAACTCGTTATCGAGACGGCGCAAGGTATCGATGTTGTTGTCGAGGATGGTCACATCCGCGCGCAGGCCAATGGCCATGCGGGCTGCATTGGAGCCGACCACGCCGCCACCGATGATCACCACCTTGGCCGGTTCGACACCGGGTACGCCGCCGAGCAGCACACCGCTACCACCGCGCGATTTTTCCAGCGCCTGGGCACCCGCCTGAATAGACATGCGTCCGGCCACTTCCGACATGGGGGCCAGCAGGGGCAGGCCGCCACGGCCGTCGGTGACGGTTTCATAGGCGATACAGATGGCGCCGCTTTTCAGCAGGGCTTCGGTCTGGGGCAAGTCTGGCGCCAGATGCAGATAGGTGAACAGGGTTTGACCCGGGCGCAGCATGGCACATTCGACAGGCTGAGGTTCCTTGACCTTGACGATCATCTCGGCTTTGGCGAAAACCTCTGCTGCAGAGGCCAAAATTTCGGCTCCAACAGCGATATAATCTGCATCGCTGAAGCCAATGCCGTTTCCGGCACCGCTTTGGACGAAAACAGTATGGTTTCGTGCTGTCAGTTCACGTACACTGGCCGGAACCATGCCTACGCGGTATTCATGGTTTTTTATCTCTTTAGGTACACCGATAATCATGCTATCCCTCGTCTATAGATTGGTGTTTCATGTTGCCAAAATGTTAACCAACATTTGCGCCTAGTATATTCAGGTATTGACAGGATTTGTGACCATAATTATAAAATGACTGGTGATTCTTACCAAAAAATAGCCAAAGGATGGAATAAAATGATGGAAGCTAAGAGTCGGCTAAAGGATTTGGACAGGATTGACCGCAACATTCTTAATGAACTGCAAAAGGATGGCAGGATTTCGAATGTTGAGTTGTCCAAGCGAGTTGGCCTGAGTCCTACACCGTGTCTGGAACGGGTTCGTCGCCTCGAGCGACAAGGTTATATCGAAGGATATGCCGCTATTCTGAACCCTCATTATCTGGACGCATCTCTGCTGGTGTTTGTAGAGATAACCCTCAATCGCGGGGCGCCTGATGTGTTTGAACAGTTCAACAAGGCTGTTCAGGTGCTCGAAGAGATCCAGGAGTGTCATCTGGTTTCCGGTGACTTCGACTATCTGCTCAAGACCCGAGTCAGCGACATGTCGGCTTACCGCCGTCTGTTGGGGGAAACCCTGCTGCGTCTGCCCGGTGTCAATGACACCCGTACCTACGTGGTGATGGAAGAGGTCAAGCAGAGCAGTCGTCTGGTGATCAGCACCCGATAAAGCAGGTTATGCCGTGGTATCTTTTCCATATGAGACACCATGACAGTCAGAAACGAGCGGCCGGTCCGCTCGTTTCTTCTTGTAAAGATAATTGCAAATATGGCCCCGTCCCATCAGGCTCTGGCTGACAATCGATGGGCTTTTCGGGGATACTAGGCCCCCTTATTTCCTGCATTACATGTTTTCAGAAAGGAGCCGGAGTTTGGCCGATAAAAAGCTGTTTACTCCTTTATCAGGTACACAACGGATCTTCGAAGCCGTCTTGATCGCCATCACCCTGATGGCTGCTTATCTTCTGCTTGCCCTGTTGTCCTATCATCCCGCTGATCCCGGCTGGTCCCAGACCTCCTGGCAAGGGGAGGTGAAGAACCTCGCCGGTAGTGCCGGTGCCTGGCTCGCCGACATCACCATGTTTACCTTTGGTGCTTTCTCCTATCTGGTGCCGCCGCTGGTGGTACTGCTGGGCTGGAGTCTGTTCTGGCGCCCGAGCCGTCTGCTCGATGTGGATTACCTCACCCTGGGGGTGCGGATCATCGGCTTTATCCTGACCGTGCTCGGCATGTCGGCCATTGCCAGCATGAACTTCAACGATATGCAGAACTTCTCCGCCGGTGGTCTGGTGGGGGATGTGATCGCTTCTGCCGTGGTGCCGCTGTTTGGCGGCGTCGGGGCCAACCTGATGCTGCTCTGCTTCGTGGCAACCGGTATCACCCTGTTTACCGGCTGGTCCTGGCTCACCATCGTCGAGCAGATCGGCGCGGCCTGTACCGGTTCGGTCAGCGCTGTTTACCACTTCCCGACCACCCTCGGCCGCTGGCTGACCGGTGGCTGGCGTCAACCCCGCAACGAGGGGCCGGATCCCTTGCTGGAAGGCGGGGTAGGGGCCATCGCGTTTGATGATGAGGAAGATGAGCCACACACCAGCTGGACGCGCAAGCCCAAGGCCAAAAATCAGAAGGCTGCCACCGAAGAGTGGCTGCCGGAACTCGACGACGATACCTTCGAGTTCGATCCCCAGTTTGATGATGAAGATGATGAGTCGGCTCCGGCTGCCAAGCCTAAACGTGCGGTGGCGGCTGCCAATGGTCGCCGCCAGCCGGTACTGGGTGTGGCCGATGACGATGATGAGGACGATCTGGATCTGCCGTGGGCCGAAGGGGACGACGAGGTTGCCGCGCCGGTAGCCGTTGCACCGACCAAGCCCAAGCGTCGTCCGCAATCTACGCTGCCGCCGTTGCCGAGTATCGAGCTGCTCGACCGTCCACCCGCCAAGACCCAGATGATGAGCAAGGATGAGCTGGATCGCATGGGGCGTCTGGTGGAGGCCAAGCTTGCCGACTACAACGTGCAGGCCAAGGTGGTGGGTGTCTATCCGGGCCCGGTCATTACCCGTTTCGAGCTGGATCTGGCGCCGGGCATGAAGGCGAGCAAGATCACCAACCTGTCGCGCGATCTGGCCCGTTCCCTCTCTGCCAGCAGTGTGCGGGTGGTTGAGGTGATCCCGGGCAAGACCTTCGTCGGTATTGAGCTGCCCAACCGGGTGCGTCAGACCGTTTACCTGCGCGAGACCCTAGACTGCGATGCCTTCCGCGATAGCCGCAACCCGCTCACCATGGGCCTGGGTCAGGACATCGCCGGCGAGCCGGTGGTGGTGAACCTGGCCAAGATGCCGCACCTGCTGGTGGCCGGTACCACAGGTTCCGGTAAGTCAGTGGGGGTCAACACCATGATCATCTCGATGCTCTACAAGTCATCCCCCGATGACCTGCGCTTCATCATGATCGACCCCAAGATGCTGGAACTCTCGGTCTACGAAGGGATCCCGCACCTGCTGACCGAGGTGGTGACCGACATGAAGGACGCCGCCAACGCCCTGCGCTGGTGTGTGGGCGAGATGGAACGCCGTTACAAGCTGATGTCGGCGGTCGGGGTGCGTAACCTCAAGGGCTACAACGACAAGGTACTGGCTGCCATCGAGGAGGGGGAACCCCTGCTGGATCCGTTGTGGCGCCCGGGTGACTCCATGGATCAGATGCCGCCGGAGCTGGAGAAACTGCCCCACATCGTGGTGGTGGTGGACGAATTTGCCGACATGATGATGATCGTCGGCAAGAAGGTGGAAGAGCTGATCGCCCGTATCGCCCAGAAGGCGCGGGCCGCCGGTATTCACCTCATTCTGGCTACCCAGCGTCCGTCGGTGGATGTGATTACCGGTCTTA
This sequence comes from Aeromonas sp. 604176, assembly GCF_049170755.1. Lineage (NCBI taxonomy): Bacteria > Pseudomonadati > Pseudomonadota > Gammaproteobacteria > Aeromonadales > Aeromonadaceae > Aeromonas > Aeromonas sp. 604176. The sequence goes on along the minus strand of NZ_JAAKNE010000130.1, from coordinate 2,926 downwards.
TCAAGGCCAACATCCCGACCCGGATTTCGTTCCAGGTGTCGAGCAAGATCGACTCGCGCACCATCATCGATCAGGGCGGCGCCGAATCTCTGCTCGGCATGGGCGACATGCTCTACATGCCAGCCGGTACCTCCAACCCGACCCGGGTACACGGTGCGTTCGTCGATGATCACGAAGTGCACAAGGTGGTGGCGGATTGGAAACTGCGCGGCGAGCCGAACTACATCGAGGAGATCCTCTCCGGTGAGTCGGGTGGCGAAGGTGGCAGCGGCGAATATGGCGGTGGTGGCGACGAAGAGCTCGACCCCCTGTTCGACGAAGCGGTTGCCTTCGTGGTGGAGTCCCGCCGTGGTTCGACCTCCAGCGTGCAGCGCAAGTTCAAGATTGGTTACAACCGGGCTGCTCGTCTCATCGAGCAGATGGAAAATCAGGGCATTGTGAGCGCCCCGGGTGGCAACGGTCAGCGCGATGTGCTCGCTCCGCCGCCGGTGCGGGACTAAGGCCCACCCTTTTACTGTTATCCTGGCCATGCCCCTCACGGGCGTGGCCTTTTATCGAGATGGTCGTTATGAAAAGCATGATGAAAAAACAGCTGTTGATCGGATCCATGCTGCTGGTTGCCAGCAGCCAGGTGTGGGCCGACGCGGCCAGCGATCTCAAGCAGAAGCTGGCCAGTGTCAGCCTCTTCTCCGCCAAGTTCTCCCAGACTGTCTACGACAGCAAGGGCAAGGAGCTGCAGCGCGCCAGCGGCGATCTGCTGGTGCAGCGCCCAAACCATTTCAATTGGCATACCACTGCGCCTGACGAGAGCCTGATCGTGGCTGATGGCAAGGATGTCTGGGTGTATGATCCCTTCGTCGAGCAGGTCACCGCCCTTAAAATGAAGGATGCGGTGCTCAATACCCCCTTCGTGCTTATCACCGGCAATGACGAAAAACTGTGGAAGCAGTACGACGTGACTCAGCAGGGTGATGTCTACACAGTCACCAGCCGTGATCCGAGCGAGCTTATCGCCTCCTTCCGTGTAACCTTCGATCGCGACAACAACATCAGCCGCTTCGATGTGAAAGAGGCGCAGGGGCAGTGGACCGAATTTACCCTCAATAACTTCAACCGCAAGCCGGTGCTCAAGGGTAACGAATTTGTCTTCAAGATCCCGAAGGGGGTCGAGCTGGATGATCAGCGCTGATGAGCAATCTGTCGCTGGATTTCTCCTCGGACTTTCGTCCGCTGGCGGCCCGGATGCGGCCGCAAAACCTCGACCAGTATATCGGTCAGCAGCATATCCTGGGGGCTGACAAGCCCCTGCGCAAAGCGATCCTGGCGGGTCACTGCCACTCCATGATCCTGTGGGGGCCACCCGGTACCGGTAAAACCACGCTGGCGGAGCTGGTGGCTCACTACTGTCAGGCGGAAGTGGAGCGACTCTCGGCAGTGACCTCAGGCATCAAGGAGATCCGCGCCGCCATCGACAAGGCCAAAGAGAACAGCTGGCGCGGGGTGCGCACCATCCTCTTCGTGGATGAAGTGCACCGCTTCAACAAGAGTCAGCAGGATGTGTTCCTGCCTCATATCGAAGATGGCACCATCACCTTTATCGGTGCCACCACCGAAAACCCCTCGTTCGAACTCAACAACGCGCTGCTCTCCCGTGCTCGGGTCTATCTGCTCAAGCGACTTGAGGAGAGCGACATCCTCGCCATGCTCGATCAGGCGATGACCGATCCCCGTGGTCTCAATGATCCGGTGCTCACCTTTGCCCCTGGGGTGAAGGAGGCGCTGGCCAAGGCGGTGGATGGGGACGGGCGTAAATCCCTCAACTATTTGGAGCTGTTGGCCGACATGGCCGAAACCGACAGCACAGGGGCGAGGGTGATCGACAGCGCGCTGCTTGCCGCCGTAGCGGGGGAACATGTGGCCCGCTTCGACAAGGGGGGGGATCACTTCTACGACCTCATCTCGGCGGTGCATAAATCTATCCGCGGCTCGGCACCGGATGCGGCACTCTACTGGTATGCCCGCATGGTGAGTGCCGGCTGCGATCCGCTCTACATTGCACGCCGATTGCTGGCGATTGCCTCGGAAGATGTGGGCAATGCCGATCCCCGAGCCATGCAGGTGGCGCTATCTGCCTGGGATTGTTTCCACCGCATCGGGCCGGCGGAAGGGGAGCGGGCCATCGCCCAGGCGATCGTCTACCTTGCCTGTGCTCCCAAGAGCAATGCGGTCTACACCGCCTGGAAGGCAGCGCTCCATGATGCCAAAAACCTCCCTGACTTCGAGGTGCCGGTGCACCTGCGCAATGCGCCGACCCGGCTGATGAGCGATCTGGGCTATGGCGCCGAGTATCGCTATGCCCATGACGAGCCGGGCGCCTATGCCGCGGGCGAGGAGTATTTTCCCCCCGAGCTTGCCGGCAAGCAGTACTATCAGCCTACCGATCGTGGCCTTGAAAAGCAGATCGGCCAGAAGCTCGATTATCTCCACGAGCTGGATCGACAGAGCTCGCAAAAACGGGGCCGATAGCCCCGCTTGTTTGTCAGCAGAATGAAAATTGGTCAAGTACCGGAATAATTGGGGTGTTTGACCCCACAAGTCGGCAAAAACGACCCAAATAGTCCCTGTTCGGGCAGGGGGGCGGTCTGCTACACTGCCCCTCTGACCCCGTTGGTTTCGGCCTGATACCATCTTCTTGATTTCGAAGGCCTGACTCTCAAGGCGACGGGGGCCAACCGATGTTAACTTCCGGATCTGTTTTTTAGCCCGTCATGATGACTCAGGCCCAGATCCCTTATTAAAAAAGTAGGTAACCCATGCTGGATCCCAAATATCTGCGCAGCGACATCGATGAAGCTGCCGCTCGTCTGGCGACACGTGGCTACGTTCTGGACGTAGCGGCTGTCAATGCTCTGGAAGAGAAGCGCAA
>NZ_JAAKNE010000129.1:0-11674 GCF_049170755.1 Aeromonas sp. 604176 | reverse complement strand
AATGACGCATTTTAGCTCCTTACGGATTAATTCAGCCTCCGCCCAGGTGCAGCCAGACCTCGGAGGCAAGGAACATAAAGGTGTTTAGTCGCTGCTTTTCTAGGGCGGCGTATTGTACGAAATCACATCCCTCACTGCAACTGACTGCCTTAAATGTTTTTCCCGATGGAAATCATCAGAAACAACAATTGATAATGATTATCACTTAGATCTATTCTCTCTCCATATCCTTATGGAGGGTGATGCCATGCAACCCGCACTGACAACTACGATTCCAGCCCGCAAATTCAAACTAACCCTGCTCGGGCCAGCCTTTATCGCCGCCATCGGCTATATCGACCCGGGCAACTTCGCCACCAATATTCAGGCGGGCTCTACCTTTGGCTACCAGTTGCTCTGGGTGGTGGTATGGGCCAACCTGATGGCCATGGTGGTGCAGACCCTCTCGGCCAAGCTCGGCATCGTCACCGGCAAGAATCTGGCGGAACATATCCGTGACCGACTGCCAAAACCGGCGGTCTGGGCCTACTGGGTGCAGGCAGAGATCATCGCCATGGCCACCGATCTGGCCGAATTTATCGGCGCCGCCGTCGGCTTCAAGCTGCTGCTTGGCGTGACCTTGCTTGAAGGAGCCTGTATCACCGCCGTGGTGACCTGGGGGATCCTGATGCTGCAATCCCGCGGCCAGAAACCGCTGGAGTTCGTGGTGGGCGGCCTGCTGCTGTTCGTGGCGGCGGCCTACATCGTCGAGCTGATCTTCTCCCGCCCCCATCTGCCCAGCCTGCTGGAGGGCGCCCTCTTCCCCGGTCTGCCCAACAGCGATGCCGTCTATCTGGCCGCCGGTGTGCTCGGTGCCACCGTGATGCCCCATGTTATCTACCTGCACTCGGCGCTGACCCAGCACACCCAGGATCAGGGCTCGGTCAGCCAGCGGCTGCACACCACCCGGGTCGATGTGGCGATTGCCATGACCATCGCCGGCTTCGTCAATCTGGCCATGATGGCCATGGCGGCGGCCGCCTTCCACAGCTCCGGCAACCAGCAAGTAGCCGAGCTGGAGTCGGCCTACCAGACCCTCACCCCGCTGCTGGGTCAGGCGGCCGCGACTCTGTTCGGCCTCTCGCTGGTCGCCTCCGGCATCAGCTCTACCGTGGTGGGCACGCTGGCCGGCCAAGTGGTGATGCAGGGCTTCGTGCGCTTCACCATCCCGCTCTGGCTGCGCCGCGCCATCACCATGGCCCCTGCCTTCGTGGTAATCGCCATGGGCCTCAACACCACCGAGATCCTGGTGCTGAGCCAGGTGGTGCTGAGCTTCGGCATCGCGCTGGCGCTCATCCCGCTGCTGATATTGACCGGCGATCGCGCCCTGATGGGGGAGTATCGCAACCACCCGGTGACCCAGGCGGTCGGCCGCCTCATCGTCGCCCTGGTGATCGGGCTCAACGCCTACCTGCTGGTCGCCATGATCTAGCGAACCGTCAAACCGAGAAGAGGGGCTCATTAACTCTGGTTAATGAGCCTCTTCGCACTTTGGCGTATGCTGCCGCTTTCTTTTCTCATTTATCGTTGCGGGAGCCTTGCCATGGAACATACCCGAGTCAGCTTCGTGCTGGGCCATCATCAGGAGCAAGCCAGCGTGGTCTGCTGTCAGCGTGGCGACACCACACTGCTGGTCACCGACCTCACCCCCTTTCATCCCCAGAGCCACCTCTGGCCCGATCAGCCGGGGGATGTGGGCCATGCTCGCTGGGAAGGGGGCGAAGCCGCCATTGGCCCTTGCCGGATGGGGGCTATCAGCCCGGATGGCAAGCTGTTTGTCGATACTGCGATTCCGGTCAAGCGGGGCGCAGAGGGGTGGCGTTTCGTGGTGGTCCATCCGCTGACCGGTGACCATGAGCTGGCCGTTGGCAGCCAGGTCGAATTACAAGTAGATAGCGCTGCCCGCCACGCCCTGAGTCTGGGCCATAGCGGCTGCCATCTGGCCGCGCTGGCGCTCAATCGAGTACTGACTCCCTACTGGCGCAAGGAGGTAAGCGAGCGCGATGCACTGGGCCAGCCCGACTTCGATCGTCTTGCTATTCAAAGCTCGCGGGTCGAGCCTTGCGGATCGTGGGAGCAGTACCGAATCGGCAAGAGCCTGCGCAAGAAAGGAGTCAACAGCGAGGCGCTGCTGGCAGATCTGGCGCTGATTGAAGAGAAAGTCAACCAACAACTGGCCGACTGGGTAGCAAGCGGAGCTGACATTCGCCGAAGCCGGGCCGGCGAGGCGATCATCGACTCCCGTTACTGGCACTGCTCGCTGGAAGGCCAGGAGGTCACCATCCCCTGTGGCGGCACCCATGTTGCCTCGCTCGCCGAGTTGGGAGAGGTCAAGGTAGAGCTCACTCAAGTGGAAGAGGGCTTTGCCATGCTGACCCGGGTCACGCCAACCGGCGCCTGAGTCGCAGACTTGACCACTCAGGGCTCACGCCCAAGTTGGCAATAGAGACGTATCGCAAATGAGGGGGCATCATCATGCCCCTCAACGCCCGTCATGACGGGCCGATGCTTCTCTTTTAACCACTCCCTGATTAGAATGCGCCTCCCACAGGAGGCACATCCCCATGAGTAGTACCCAACTACGCACCACCCCCGATCGACTTCGTTATCTGGTTCTCTACGAAGGCATCGGGCTGGCACTGGTCGCACCGCTGATCAGCCAGTTGTTCGGTCAGGGCGTCGCCGAGGTCGGTTCACTGGCCATCTTCTTCTCCATCGTCGCCACCGCCTGGACCTACGGCTGGAACCTGTTGTTCGACAAGGGGTTGCTCAAACTTTGCGGACGCACTAACAAGCGACCACTGGACCGCTTCCTGCACGCGTTTGGCTATGAGGCGAGCTTTATGATGCTCTCCCTCCCCTGCGTCATGTTCTGGCTCGATTTGGGAGTGTGGGACGCCCTGATGCTGGATCTCGGCTTCGTCGCCTTCTACCTCGTCTACATCATGGTCTTTACCTGGGCCTATGAGCGGATCTGGCCGCTGCCATCCAATCCGCAAACGGCATAAGGCCTCAGCCGCAACGAGGCCGACAAAAGGAAAAGTCAGGAAGGATGGGAGAATCCCATAAAAACAATGCCAGTCAGCAAGCTGACTGGCATTGGACAAAACAGACTTTCGGACTTACTTGACGGCGTCTTTCAGAGCCTTGCCAGCCACGAATGAAGGCACGTTGGCAGCAGCAATCTGGATCTCTTTACCAGTTTGCGGGTTACGACCGGTGCGGCCTGCGCGGTGGGTGACCTTGAAGGTGCCAAAACCGACCAGTTGCACAGCATCGCCTTCTTTCAAGCTCTGGGTAATACCATTGATGATCTCTTCCAGAGCCACTTTGGCCTGAGCTTTGCTCAGATCTGCTTTGGCGGCAATCGCATCGACAAGTTGAGCTTTGTTCATAACATTTCCTTTATGATCGGGCATTTAGCGCTGGGTCACTCTATGCAAAAAAAAACGCACAGGCAAAGCCTTTATCGAGCCGAACGCGTCAAACGCTGGGGTTTTCATCAAGATCTGCGGAAATAGTCACATTCCACACGCGAAAAACCGTGAGCAGGCCTGAAACCTGCTAGCACGCAGACACAATCCGCTGACTATTTCTTCGCCACTTAACATTATCCCCCCATGGCTATTGACGCTTGCCCAGATTTTCCCTAGTTATAGGTTGTGTCACTGCTCAAACGGCTCGGAATACCGAACAATCGGCCAGCCTTTGCCCCACGGAAGGATAGGGATTATGTTGACGAAACTGGAACAGACCAAGCAGGCGCTGGCAGGCAAGCATAAAGCTATCGACGACTGGCTGGATGCAAGGCAAGCGTTGCTGGTTGGATACATGCAGCTGGCAGGCCTTACTCCGGCGCGGACCAAGCAACGCAGCCTGCCCAAAACAGAAGAGCTGCATCAGTTTTGCGACCGCCTAGTCGACTATGTCAGCGCGGGCCATTTCGAGATCTACCACCACGTCGTCACCGCCTTCGAGCAAGCCAGCGGCGAAACACTGGAGCTGGCCAAGCGCATTTATCCCCATATTCGTGCCACTACCGAGTTTGCCCTCGAATTCAACGACAAATACAGTGATGCCGACGAGGCCCAACTGCTACTGCTCGATGATGACCTCAACGAATTGGGTCCGGTACTGGAGGATCGCTTCAAACAGGAAGATCGTCTGGTCAAGGCACTCCATGTGGTGGAGTTCCTCAGTGCCCAGCAAGCCTGATTGCTATTTTCGGAGCAAGTTCAAGATACTGGCAGCCAAGGTGCATTACACTCAGAGCAATGATTCCCTGTGTCCAGCTGATTCCAAACTAGGAGATGAGCATGTCTGAGCGCCGCCGTTTTGCACGGATCCTCTATTTGACCACGGCCGAACTCACCCAGGGGGAGCACAAGTGGCAGACTCAGCTTGTCGACATATCCCTGCAGGGCGCCCTGTTAATCCGACCGGATGATTGGGAGAGCCGTGACAACAAGGAGTACCAGCTCAGTTTTGTCCTGAGTGGCAGCGACATCGAGATCAAGATGCAGGTCGAGCTAACCCATGAAGCCAGCAAGAAGCTGGGGTTCTACTGCCACCACATCGACATCGACAGTGCCACCCACCTCAAGCGGATGATAGAGCTCAACGTAGGTGACGAAGAGCTGCTGCATCGGGAGCTGGAACAGCTGTTGAACGAGCATCAGGAGCACAACCAGTCGTAACGACGCCCGGCCAGACATGGTGCTCTTTTCTGTTCATTCAGCCTCTATTGCTACGGTTATAACGCCTCGAGCGCCTCTGATAACTTCTTGACCGGCACCACTTCCATCCCCTCGATAGGATGCTTGGGGGCATTGGCGTGCGGCACGATGGCACGACGAAAACCGTGTTTGGCCGCTTCCTGCAGCCGCTCCTGACCAGAGGGGACAGGACGGATCTCCCCTGAGAGCCCCACTTCGCCAAACACCACCAGATCCTTGGGCAGCGCCTGATCCCGGAAACTGGAGACCATCGCCAGTAGCAGCGCCAGATCCGCACTGGTCTCCTCGACCTTGACCCCGCCAACCACGTTGATGAAGACATCCTGATCCGCCATCTGCAGCCCACCGTGACGGTGCAGCACCGCCAGCAACATGGCGAGCCGGTTGTGATCCATCCCCACCGCTACCCGACGCGGGTTGGAGAGCTGGGAGTAATCCACCAGCGCCTGCAACTCCACCAGCAGCGGTCGGGTGCCCTCCCAGATCACCATGACGATGGAACCGGGCGCCTGCTCCTGCCCCCGACTGAGGAAGATGGCGGAGGGATTGCTCACCTCGCGCATCCCCTGTTCAGTCATGGCAAAGACCCCCAGCTCGTTGACCGCACCGAAGCGGTTCTTGTGAGAGCGCAGAGTCCGAAAACGGGAGTCATGGCCACCGTCAAGCAGCACAGAGCAGTCGATGCAGTGTTCCAGTACCTTGGGGCCAGCCAGACTGCCATCCTTGGTCACATGACCCACCATGAAGATGGCCACATGGTTCTGCTTGGCGTAACGGGTCAGTAACGCTGCTGCCTCACGCACCTGTGAGACCGAACCGGGAGAAGATTGGACATCCGCCACATGCATCACCTGAATGGAGTCGATCACCATGATCTGCGGCTGCTCCTGCTGGGCAATCAGGCAGATCTGCTCAACGCTGGTCTCGGAGAGCATCCGTAGCTTGTCGGTAGGCAAACCAAGGCGGTTAGCCCGCATTGCCACCTGCTGGAGCGACTCCTCACCGGTGACATAGAGAGTTTTCATCCGCTCTGCCAGACCACACATGGTCTGCAGCAGCAGGGTCGATTTACCCGCCCCCGGGTTACCACCGATCAGAATCGCCGAGCCGGGCACCACACCGCCACCAAGCACCCGATCCAACTCCTTGAAACCGGAAGTAAAACGGGGGATTTCGGTGGTGGCGATCTCTGCCAGTGTCTGTACCTGACTGCCGACCGCGCCGGCATAACCGGTGTAACGGGCACTCTTGCCTGCGGGAGTGACGGAGCCAAGGCGTACCTCGGTGATGGTATTCCACTCCTTGCACTCGCTGCATTGACCTTGCCAGCGTGTGAAGTCGGCACCACATTCGGAACAAACATAAGCAGTTTTATTTTTAGCCATTGATAACTCGGGGACAGGATGAATTCCTGCTTGATATACTTGTTTGCGACCGACAGATCAAACCCAGAATCGGAAAAGTGACTTTCCGTGGCAGGAACACATGGATTCAGTACACCAACAACATCTGATTGAACAACTTGTACCCCTGCTGCGGGAGAAAGATTTCGAAGAGATCTTCAACCGTCTGACCCAGGACGAAAACAGTAACGGCCGTTTTCTGATCAAGATGGAGCTCAATCGCAAATGCTCCCCTTGCCGCAGGGTTATCGACATGCGCGATGAACTGGAGGACGAGTGCCTGGTGCACGAGTTCGACGGTATCACCCACTTTATGCCGGCCGAGGCCATCGGACTGTTTCAGTCCCAGTGCTATCTCTACCGTGACGCCTATACCCTTGGCGTTTACGAAGCGCTGCAACAATGGCAAAAGAACCATCACCACGCCCGGGTGGATGGCCTGCTGCAACCCCCTGTCAGCCCCTTCCGGCAATACGACGTCAACACCATCGTCTTTGCCAGTTACTACGGGCGACGACAAGAGCGGATGCACTTCAGCTCGCCCTTGCTCATCAAACTTCATGACGGGGAGAAGTTGTTCGCCAAAAGTTCCGATCTTTCCCTCGGCGGCATGAGAGTCTCGGTCCCCTATTTGCCCAATTACCAGACCGGCGCTCAGGTCGAGGTCTTCTTTACCGGGCTGGAGCGGGATCACCCCAATCCGGTGCTGCATCAGCCGGTCGGTTACCAGATCCTCGGTGAAGAGAGCAAGGAAGGGAAGTATTGGCTGAGGCTGGTACGCTCCGGTGAGCAGCCCGCCTTCGATGCCTTCCTCAGCGACTTTATCGAAGCCAACAAGATCCGCTATCGGGTCAGCGTCGACTATCTGCTCTCCGCCGCCATCATCAAGGGATATGAGCAGTTCTACCTGCCACGGATGACCGGCATGCCGCTCTTCTTCAGCACAGGAGACTGTCCCTCACTCGAGATAGCACTGCGCACCGAGAACAACCAGCACCTGCTGGAGTATTGGCGCGACGAGAAAAACCGCGATGCCCTGGCGGGACTCTTCTCAGCAAAACGGATGAAACGCCTCTGCCCTGCTCCCGGCACCACGACCGAAACCCTCATCTACTGCTTCACCCACACGGTACGCAGCCATATCTATTTCTTCTCTGCCACTGCTGAAGAGCTGCGCCAGAGTGGTCTCACCGCCCTCTTCTTCCAGGTGGGCTCCCGACGTCCCAGCTGGCGTGTCTACAAGTTTTCACTGGAGGCGTGTGAATCGCTGGAGGCAGATGTAGGGCAGTTGCAGGGGGTCGAAAATTCGCAACTGCAGGATATTCTGTTACTCGAACGTCTCAAACTGATTGGGTATTGCGGCCTGCTGCAGGAGATCAGTCTGGAGTCCCAACGGGAGGAGTTCCGCCCGGAGGGCGAGCTGGGCAATAATGCCAATGAATTGCAACGTTTTGGTCACGAGCTGGGCGTTGCCCCCTTCGAGATTGAATCCCTGCACTATGTCCAGTTGCGCAAGGAGCTGCGCTATATCCACAAAACAGCCGTTGCCATCCATCACAATGGCAAGTCATGGCTTGGCTGGACCCGAGATATTTCTGCCCATGGCCTGCAGGTCGAGCTGGAAGATGCCTTTATCGGCGAGAAAAACGATGTGGTGACCATCGCCCTGCCCCGTCTGCAGGAGTTATCCAAGAGCATGGATCTGCAGCATCTCTCCTACCGGCTGGTTAGTCTCAACATGACTCGCACCGTGCTGCACCTCTGTATCGACGGGGATTCCGATCGTCATACCGGTCGTCAGTTCTTCAGCCTGCTGATCGAGAGCAACCAGAACAAGCTCAAGGCGGCGCAGGAGCAGCGCCGTTATCGCGGACTGGCGCGAGCCCTGCGCAATATTTACACCCACCACCTGTTCAACTCACCGGTCTATATCAACAAACTGAAGGGTGCCCCCAAGCCAGCCGCCATCGGCAAGTCACTCACTCCGCGCAGCCTGCAACAACTGTTAACCGCCTGTGCCGAGCAACCTGAGCAGGAGAACCTCTATCCGCTGTTTCAGGGGGAGTTGTTCAAGGAGCTGCTGATGAATCCGTTGCGAGCCATCGAGCGGGAGGACAAACCGCGTGAAGATGAGGTCTATATTGCCAGCATCCAGACCAAGGCAGGCCTCCCCATCTTCACCAGCCGCCTCGCCAGCAGCTTTAGCAACCTAAAAGAGAAGCGCCAGTTCATCGAGCTGGCACTGCAGCAGGGAGAATTCTACTCGGTGCTGGTCGGCATCTCCCGCACCGGACGCCCCGACACCAACTTCATTGCCAATGAGCTGGACTACATCGCCAAGTTCGCCATTCACAAGGCAAAGCGGCTGGAAGAGGAGTTGTGGAGTGTCGTGGGGGTTGGCGAGCTGACCGACACCACCCAGGCAACTCTGTTCCGGTTCGGCATCACGCAGCCGCCCCGCTGATCCCATCGACACGGGCGCACTATGTGCCCTGTTTTTTGTCATGCTGCCTGCGGATTGAGCAGCCATTCCAGGATCCGGGGAAAGTGATCCTCCTGCGCCTGCGGGGCGGTCAGCATATTGATGTGGTCATAGTCAAGCCGGTTGCCATTATCACGCCCCAGGCGGGTGTGACGAGCAGCCGAGCCTATCTCGTCGCTGAAACGGCGCACATCGGTCGGATGGCCCAATACCTTGTCGGCTCTGGCAGAGATCATCCAGAGTGGCGGCCAGTTGACCCGTGCCGCCCCTTCGTCATAGGCAAAACCGTCGTGAGGATCCCGCCAGGGGCCACACTTGACCCAGGGGATGGTCTCCTGCAGATAGCGCAGCGGCTCGTCGTCAGCACCTATCTTCAGAGTGCGAGCAGCCAGAAAACCACGGCGGCGAGCCAGCCAGGGGGCCAGCCGATTCCAGATCAGATCCACCTTCAGCCAGCGCTCGGGATTGTGCACCGACACGCCGCGTTTGGTACCAAAAAACAGCAGACTGGCCACCTGCTCCGCCAGCTCGGGAAAGCGCACCAGGGTCGAGGCCATGATGACGCCACCCCAGGAGTGGGCCACCCAGTGCACCTTGAAGCCATGATGGCGCTCGGCAATCCAGCGATGCAGGGCGGGCAAGTCCTCGGTGATTAGCTCGTGCTGGCCGTGCTCCGCCTGCTCGGCGATGGCCGGAGTGCTGAGCCCCCGTCCCCGCAAATCAGCCACATAGACCTGATAGCCGTGGCGGGCCAAAAAACAAGCCAGCCCCTTGCCCGATTCGGTGTAAAAGATGCGGCCGTTCTCGATGGCGCCGTGCACCATCAGGATCGGCTCGCCATGCACGGCGACCCGGGGTTTGATGTGGCGAACATGCAGTTGATGGGCGCCACAGGGGATAAACAGAGACTGCTGCAACAATTCCATTTTTATTGGTTTCCTCCTTGAAACACAGTCAGCGCTTGTCCCAGCGTTGTTCGCTGCAGGCCCGCGCCGCCAGCAGGCAGATCACCCCCTCCAGATCGTGATGATTGAGGGTGGCCGCAGCCTGCGCCCGCACCAGCGGCTTGGCATGAATAGCAATCCCAAGACCTGCCACGCCCATCATCTTGAGATCGTTAGCACCATCGCCGATGGCCACGGTCTGGGCGGCAGCAATGCCGTACTCCTGAGCAAGCTGCTGTAACACCTCGGCCTTGACGCTGGCATCAACGATGCGCCCGCTCACCTTGCCAGTCAGCTGACCCCCTTCCACCGCCAGCTCGTTGGCGAAGATAGCATCGAGCCCCAGCGCCTGCTGCAACTCGCCGGCAAAACGGGTAAAACCGCCGGAGGCGATGGCCACCTTCCAGCCAGCCTCTTTGAGGGTATCGACCATCAGTTGCAAGCCGGGCATCCACGGCATGTTGGCGGCCACCTCGTCGAGAATGGTGACCGGCGCTCCAGCCAGCAGGGCCACCCGGTTGCGCAGACTGTCGGAGAACTCCAGTTTGCCCTGCATGGCAGCAGCTGTTACCGCCGCCACCTGATCGCCGACCCCCGCCAGCCGCGCGATCTCGTCGATGCACTCGATACGGATCGCGGTGGAATCCATGTCCATCACCAACAGGCCGGGTTCGCTCAGGGTGGGTAGTGCCGGCAGGTGGCAGAGATCGATCTCCCACTCACCGCTCTTGAGCTCGGCCACCAACTCGGAAGAGAAGCGATCGCAGCCAAGCAGCAGCAGCGGCACCTCCGTCACCTCGGTGGGAGGATAGAGGGTGGCCACCAGCCCCTGCGCAGCCAACAGTGGTGACAGATGCGTCAGATGGGAGGCGCCCAGCCCCTTGCCAAACAGTACCAACCAGCCGCCCGCCTGCGGGGTCTCTGTCGGTTGCAACGCATCGGCGTTGAGCTGCCAACAGGGTGAGCCGGACAACAACGCAGGCCAATCGGATAACAGAGGGGGGAGCCGGGACAACAACATAAGAGATACGCCTTCCTTGGTGATCAGGGGGTTAACAATGCTGACCCAGAGTAGCGTATTGCTTTTTGCGCAGGCAAGCGCCAAGATCCGGCACTCATTGTCAGCATGAGGTCTCGCGCTTGCAGCGTCATCTTCCCATCAAACGTGTACTCAGTCTGGTAGCCGGCCTGCTGCTCGGCTGCTGGGTACTGGTTGTTCTCCTTCATATGCAGGGAGAGAGCCAGGCTGCGCTGCACACCGAAGCACGCAACCGCGCCCAGGCACTGGTCGCCTATGCTGCCCGCGACATGAAGCGCTGGCTCAAGGAGGAGAACAGCAGTGAGCTGGAACGGCTGGCCCGGGATCTGGCGACCGAGCCGGAGATCCTCGATGTCACACTCTATGATGGACGCGGCATTCCCCTCGCCCAGTCGGAACAGGCCGTACCGCTGGAGAGCCTGCTACCCATCGGTGACAATAACAAATCGCTGCCGGAACAAGGCAAGGGGCGGATCCAGTTCGTACAGGAGGTCTTGGATGGCGATCAGACACTGGGCTACCTGCGCATCACCCTGGAAGAGCAGCAGATGCTGGCGGACAAGGACACCAGACTCAAAACGATTCAGGAGAAACAGCGGCTGATATTGCTGATTGCGCTGCTGGCAGGTCTGCTTATCTCCTATGGCATTCGTCGCAACTATATGCGAGTGCGCAAGCACAAAAAACGAAGTCCTCCACCCTCCCCGCCGCCAACCAACAATGATGCGGCGCAGTAAACGGATAAAGAAACGGCGACCAGAGGTCGCCGTTTTTGCATGGTTCCAGAGGCTGCGGGATTAGTTGTCGCCCAACAGGACGGAATCCAGCGCGATTTCGATCATATCGTTGAAGGTCAGCTGACGCTCTTCAGAGGTGGTCTGCTCACCGGTACGGATATGGTCGGAGACGGTGCAGATGGTCAGCGCCTTGGCACCGTACTCTGCGGCCACGCCGTAGATACCGGCGGCTTCCATCTCGACACCCAGGATGCCGTATTTTTCCATGACGTCGAACATGGAGGGGTCCGGGGT
>NZ_JAAKNE010000128.1:0-12234 GCF_049170755.1 Aeromonas sp. 604176 | reverse complement strand
GTTACCAACATTCGTTACCAACATTCGTTACCAACATTCGTTACCAACATTCGTTACCAACATTCGTTACCAACATTAGTTACCAACATTCGTTACCAACATTCGTTACCAATCGGAATGAACTTGTCATCATAGACAATGAATTTCTGATTGCTATCTTCCTTAATTTTTTTATTATGATAGGTTTCTCCTGGCAGGAGAAATTTACTATCCGCCACACTATCTGATTGGTGGCATCCTTCTTTTACCATAAATTCAAAATAGGTATTTCCTGTATTTGTGATGAGCCCTTTCACAAGGTCTGCCTGATAATCCATCTTTACTTTTCGTGGCCTCACCACTAGCACTGATTGCAAGGCGATATTGATATCCAATGCGGCTGCAGAGGAGGAATTTCTGAGCTGTGTATCTTTTTGTGCTGCGGGAGATTCGGTAAATGTGACGCGATAATAACGTTCCTTATTATCATTGGGGCCTTTGTAATATAGCTTTACGTTCTCGGTTCCTCGTGGCGCAAGTAAAAAACGTTTTGGTGCAAATAGTAACTCTCCTGACTTCATGGGAAGTTCTATACCGTTGGCCTTGGGATTACTGATCCGCACCGCACTTACCAGATATGCCTTGGGTTTATCACTCATATTCGTTACAGTTCGGGTCAGCATGGTTAGGCCTGGCGCCATGTTGGCAGTCATGGGGCCAATATCGAATGCAAAGGCTAAAACAGGGAAAATATAAATAAAGAGTAGAAATTTTCTCATGTTACTTAATCCTCGAATGATAATGTTAAAATGCGGGGAATATTATTATTTGTATCTCAATCAAGTAAGGCGCACCAATTATAGTTGCGCCATTGTTAATTGCATCATATAAGACACTGGTTAGTTCCAGATTGCGCGTAACTCTATTTTTCCTGTTTGAGCTGCGATTCCCTCCCAAGGTTCCCCTGCTGTGGTCTCAAATACCATAGGGTGACGCAAGTCAAAATCGAGAGCCACATCATAATAGCGTGTCACGCCATCGCCTTCTTGTCCTTGCCAATACTCTGGTGGTCGGGAGTCTTTAATCTGGAAGCTTCGGAGATCTATTGGTGTTGCATCGCATCTGATGGGCTGTAGATAATTATCACCCAAGCTTTCACTGTTAAATACCAAGCGAGTTGGAACGGGAATCGCAGAGTTGCCTTGATAGAGGGTACAAAATCCTTTAAATACAGTGCCGGTATCCTGGGTTACTCGCATCTCCAGTCTAGAGGCTGAGACGGGTCCACTCTCTGCCAGCTTGTAAGGAAAAACCAGTCTATCATAGCCCACTTTACCTTCAGCGTATGAGCCACTCTCCGGGGTAATAAACACGGAATAGTATCGGCTCTTGACATCAAATTGTACCGATGGCGAAAACTCATAATATCCGCTAGCAGTCATTTCGGAATGGAAAATAGAGAAACGTAATACTTGCTGGTCGCTACCAAGTAGGCCAGTGTCATTCAGCGCTTTAAAATATTTTTTTGAAAGAAATATATAGATGCTTTTTCTACCTTGCAGAGTATCCAGAGGCTGTGTTACTTCCTTTCCCGTCCAAGTGACTTTATCTGCGCTGATCTTGATGTCCTCAACCGCCACTTTGGCATTCAAGGCTGCATTATTAATCCGAATAGCGTAATTGAATGGACTTTTGGACGGCCAGCCTTGAGTCTCAAAATTATAGCTGCTGATTTCACACACCAGACCATTGACGCCAGCGACAGTGGCTTGTTCGCAACCCGTAGAGCCAGGCAACAGAGTCGGGGTACCATTGCTATCAACAAAGATATTATTTTTTTGTTTTATAGGCATCAAAGTTAGCGTTCCTGCTTTCTTATAGTTCAGGGTATTGGTCTCCTGATAGTCGCATGGAAGTGTTGGCAATACCACATTAGCTGATTTATGAGCGCAGAACTGCTGTGTGATACTGACCTGGTTGCCGGTGGGCACATTGTGCAATTTTTCAAGGTATGCCGTGCTCACTGCACCCGCAATAAAACCATATGGTTGGCTCATGAAGCCATAGTTCCTGAAGCCGGGAAAAGACCGAACACCCCAGTGGGCGGTTTGGGGATAAAGTGCGCCTTGAATATAATATAGAGGAAACTTGCCAGTTTTATCACAGCCATAGCTGGCGGTAGTTAAGATATGGCACGAAATTCCAAGATACGGTGCGGGTACGAAAGGGTTGGGCTCCCAAAGAGTCCAGAATGGATAACTCGAAGACATACATGGACTGGGTGAGCTATAATTACGTTTGCAGGCAATACGAGCGTAAGCCAACAGCTCTTGATTGGGATGTGTGATATGCGAAGTGCCGGCGATTGTCCCTATATCATCATTATAAGCGAGCGGGCCAATATAGATGTTGGAGTCAATATGATTCTTGATTGACAAGTAGCTGCTATTCGTAATCTCGGCCGCTACCGAGATGCTGTAGAGCAGTGCAAGTATAGAGAAAACAGATTTAATCCAGTTCATGATGATCTCAATGTGTTGTTATCGCACGCGTAATAAGCGTATTGTCAATTTCTGGCATAGCTTGTCAGGCCATGACATATGATGTCACCGACCCAAGCCGCGCCACTTTCATTGCGAATATCGAGTTCTGCTTCGCAGTAGTCGCTGCCATGTTTGAACATCAGCATGGGGTTGGCTTTATCGACATCAAGGCTAAACTCGCCGGCCTCGTTGGTCAGGGTGGTGCCGATATGGTTGTCAATGCGGGCGTTGGTCAACAGAGTGCCATCCTCTGCCCGGATCACGCCGAATACGGTCACCATCTCACGGATCGACTGGCTGACATCCAGCGTGGCGACGTTACCCGGGAACAGGGTATAACTTTGTTTGCCGCTATTGATTTCATAACTGTCGACACTGTTTTTACTGTTCATTAATTCCACCTCATATTTCTGGTAAGGTGACAGCGCGATCAAGGTTTTATTCCCTTGCAAGGAATAGTCAATCCCGTTGACCTTGGCCTGCAAGCGGGAATCAGCCCCTGTGTCCGTCTTGATAAGGAGCCCCGCACTGTGATCGCCTTGTCCAGTCAGGGTTAGCCCCTCTTGGGTAGTACCCAAAGCGCCACGAGCGGTGAGGTTGCCATTTATATCGCCCTGGCTGTTACGTGTCAGACTCATGGCCCCCGTCACCAGCTGATGGTCATAGCCCAGCGAGCCGGAGAGGGCGGGAGAACTGTTGCTGTCACCATTCAATGTCCGTTGAGCATTGAGGTTGACCTGATTAATGACGCCATCGAGGTAGGTGTGATAGCCCAGGTTAGCGGTGGTTTGTCCCTGTTCGTTACTGCTCATTCCCAAGCTAAACATGTTGCCGAGGGGTAATGTGTAGTCGAGCATGATGCTCTTGTTATCAAAGTGGCCAAAATTGACCCCGTCGCTCTGTAAGCTGCCTCTCAGCGATAAGGTGCCTAATGTACCTGAGTACAGGTTTTGGCTGTAATCGATGTAGCTGCGTTTGCTGTTCCTCAGCCGGTCGAAGTTTGCGCTTGTTGAGAGTTGTCCCAGTGCACTGACCCATTCGCCTAGGTTAAGGCTGGTGCCTAACGATATCTGGTCGCTGTTGCTCAGGTTTAGCCGATCGCCGCTTACCAGTTTTTCCTGGCTTGCCCAAAGCGACAGGTTATCCAGCAGTTGCATGTTGATATTGCTCCCCACTCGGTATGAACCTTCGCTTGAAAGCATGGTTTGTGCGCCCAGACTCATGTTATCCATGGGTTGCCATTGCAACCCGATTTCGCCTACGGACGCTTCATTAAAGGCATAGCTGCTCCCGGAAAAAGCCACAGCGCCATAGGTGCGGGACAGCGATACTCCGAGCACAGGGGAATCGGTTTGTGTCTCCATTGATGTTTCCATCCATCCGCCCCATGCCTGCCAGCCCCAGCTGTCTGTGAACTGGTTATTACCGCCGAGTTTGGTGACCCGCTGCGTGTTGGTGCTAACCAGACGACCATCCACGTAAGCCTCCACCCGTACATCGTAGACTCCGTTAGGGTAGTTACTCGTATCCAGGGTCTGGTTACCGATGGGCAAATTGACGACCGCTAACATGCGCCCGTCGCGATAGACTCTGGCTTCGCCGTCGGCCGGCATAAAGACCTGTACTGGCGTGGTTGAATCGGCGGTATTGGATTGACGGGAAAATGCCTGGTTACCGTATGATGCACCATAGATCCGACTGGTATTAAGGGCGCTGACCAAGCCGAGGGTTTGCAGATCCCAAGTTGACACCATGCCGGCAGCAAGGCGTCGATTATCTAGGTCACGCTCATACATGGCACGATACAGTTGGCCATCTTGGCCCTCTTTACCAAGGTTATACAAGGAGCCATCGAGCAAAAGATGATTGGCGCCAAGGCCAACAGTGCTGCCAAGTTGCAGGTAGTTTGAGTCGAGATAGCCAGCATCGCCATTGCTGAATGAGTAACCAAAGTTATAGCGATTCATACTGGTAAGTTGGTGGGTGCTGGGTGCCAGGCTCTCGTCTTTCACTATCGGTTTTTCTAGGCTAAATGCTGCGCGGGATACCTCGAGGGTCATCAACATGGTTACCAGGTCGAGTTGCATGGTGGCATCTTTGTCGATCTGCAGCAGTCCTGCTTTATCAAAGGGACGGTCGTCATCGACTGCCAGCTTGGCGATCAGGTCGTCGTTGAGCAGCCCTTGGCCTTTGCCTGCCGAGAAATCCACGCTGAGGAGGTAAATCGAGTGGCCCTTTAGAACAAGAGTTGCGCTGCCGACAGGATCACGGGTGAGTGTATCTGTGCCTGCATCAGCATCCTGATAGCGCAACTGTACCGGTACCGACAGCCCATCGCGCAGTGCGCTGGCAAAGCTGGCCGGAATGATGACATTGGCAATGCGCAATGGCATCACCGGGCTGGCGACAGCAGACATGGTGCATGCACACCAGATCGTCAACAAGCCAATAGTGGGGAGTTGTTTTTTGTTCATATGAATTCAAAGTCCGAAATCACAAAATGGCGAGTTATTTGACGACTACGAACTCAGGGCCGAGCCAGAGGCCCACATGCCCCTTCTCATGGGTAATATCGACACGTTTGAAGGTGCGCTGCTTGCCGGGCAAATCGTAATAGGTCTCCCTGCACTGCTGCTTCGGGTTATCGCGGCAGACGCCATAGGCCACCACCCGATAAGAGGCATTGCCCCGATTGGTGAGCTCGCCGTGGCTCAAGACATAGTCAAAGTTGCTCTGGCGGGGGGTCA
This sequence comes from Aeromonas sp. 604176, assembly GCF_049170755.1. Lineage (NCBI taxonomy): Bacteria > Pseudomonadati > Pseudomonadota > Gammaproteobacteria > Aeromonadales > Aeromonadaceae > Aeromonas > Aeromonas sp. 604176. The sequence continues at coordinate 6,965 of NZ_JAAKNE010000128.1, read as the reverse complement.
CCACCAGGATGGTGCCAATCTGGGCTGAGGTGGTAGCCACCGCTTGGCGACTCTCATTGCGCTGATCATCCATGGAGAGCGCCGTATCGCGCCAGGTGATACGGTAGTAACGCTCTTTGTCATCTGCCGGTCCTTTATAAAAAAAGCGCACGTTATTTTTGGCTTTTGCCGGCAGCACCATTCTGGAGGGGGAAAGCAGCAGCTCCCCGTCCATTTCCATCGGGATTTCTACCCCTCCCTCTTCCGGCGAAGAAATGCGGGAGACGGCGATAGTGACCAACCTTGCCTGATCACTATTATTTTCAATCTCTTTCGATACTTCTTGTGTGCCAACGTCAATAAAAGTGGTGACACTTCCGACATTAATGGCATGGCTGGCAAACGGACAGGCCAGAAGCAGCAACATGAATGTTCTTGTCAGCATAAATAGACTCTTGGAAAAAAAAGGGGCCCAAAGGCCCCCTTGAATAGGAAACGGCTGGGTGTTAGGACCAGTTGGCAACGAACTCGACGTTGACCTGACCACTCCACAGACCATCAGGCAGGGTATTGAAGGGCGCCGGGGCGCCAGCAACAGTGGCTTTCTCGATATTGAAGGAGAATTGGCTCTGAGCGCTGGTGCGCTGAGCATTCTTGTTGAAGCCCTCAGCCAGCGGCGACAGGTTGCCCCCGGTGATGCCTTTGCTGGTATCGATCAGGAATGTGTAAGCGCTGGTGGTCAACGGCTGACCCATCCAGAACACACCCACATCAACTGTGGAGCCGCCAGCCAGGTGATTCAGGGTGCCGCTCAGCTTCTTGGCTTTGAGGGTGAAGGCAGTAATCGGATCTTCGGTGGTGCCTGCCTGGCCCTTGACGGTGACATCGAACAGACCATCGACAGTGTTAAAGCCCTTGAGACCTTCAGCATACTGGAAGGCCAAGCTGCCCAACGGGGTGACGACCAGGTCAGACGTTACATCTTTCTTGGCGGTTGCTTGCCAGGTGGCCACTGCGGTTGCCTCGGTTGCGGCGTTGGCGACACTCATGCCCATTGCTGCAATAACCAGAGCGATCAGAGATTTTTTCATCATCATTATTTTCCTATTTTTTCACACTATGCTGTGGGATATCCCCTGTTGTACCTTGAATACTGCGAATCTGAACCTTAGCTGAATGGTTTTCTCGAGTGCCCAAAGTTTCGACGGCAAAAGTACCGCTGGGAATGCAACTTCGCCATCGCAAGGCGTGTAGGAAAATTCTTAAGTGGGTGCGAGGTGGTGCGTCATGGCAGGTATCACATCCAACCCAAAATCTATTTGTGAAGGTGTAACATTATGTTTTTATTGGAATGGTTGCTTTTTGATATAGGAGTCAATATTTTGGGGCTACAACTTAAAGCTCAGTAAATATAAGTTTGTAGGAGCATTGACAAGAGATGGTATAGCACTCAACTATATAAAACTAGTTGCCTGAATTAGTCACTCAATTACCACACTGACTTTGATATGATTAAAATAGAGAGTATAACATGAGAAATATATTGGTTGTAGATGATCACCCAGCCATACGAATGGCGGTCTCGATAATGCTGACTCATGAAGGATACTATTTGTGTGGTGAGGTGGATAATGGAGTTGAAGCTATTCACACCTTTAAAAAACTACTACCAGATATAGTGATTCTTGATATTGGGATTCCAAAGCTAGACGGAATAGAAGTAATAAAAAGAATAAAGGCCATCAAACCAGAGTCGTCAGTGATTATTCTCTCTGCTCAAGATAACCAGCACAACATGATAAGATGTTTTCAGGCCGGAGCAGATGGCTTTGTATCTAAAATGGATGATCTTACTTTATTGAAAAAAGCGATTAAGAAGTGCATGCAAGGAGGGAGGCATTTTCCGCGCGAAATTATTCTTGATGGTAAATATTCGTTGCCAGTTGATGATAAAAATATTATCTCTGAGTTGTCAGATCGCGAAATGAGAGTTTTTTTAGAGTTGTGCAATGGTAAGACAAATAAAGACATTGCACGAGACATGTTATTAAGTGAAAAAACCATTAGCACCTATAAAACCAGAATTATGCAAAAGTTACAGGTCCGCAATATAGTTGAGCTTGTTGAGCTGGCCAAGCGACACATGGTTTTTTGAGGACATAGTAGATGCGTTGTCTTTCTCTATTTTTGATTATTTCAATTTTCTCACCAATCTGTATATCCGACCAGATAGCCGAGTTTGAAGGCTATGAACAAATGAGTATATTCTCTCGAGAATCTGTATCGACGCACTTTAATCATATGCCGTTATTGACTCATCAAGAAAAAGCTTGGTTAAAAAAAAGAGATAAATTGGTCTTGGCCGTCCCGAAACCAGATAATCCTCCAATGGATATTACTTTGCGTGCATACAATTATGAGGGGGTGACAGCAGATATAATTGGAATTATATCCAAAAGCTTGGCTGTAAACATAGTTGCGAAAACGTTTCCCTCTCGTGAGGCTGCAATAACAGCAATAAAAAATGGTGAGGCTGACTTCATTGGTTCTGCTAATAGCTATGAAGTGGGAGAAGGCCTTTCCCTTACCAAGCCATATATTGCAGATGAACCTGCGCTATATAAACGGTTTGGCGTAAAAGAAAAAAATATTAAGCGTGTGGCGATTGCGGAGTCTTATTTACCATTTTCTGAAATTATTCGTTACTTGCCCGGCATGAAAATTGATTTATATAGCTCCCGATATGCGGCGGTCGCCGCAGCTGCATACGGAAAGGCTGATGCCGTACTGATTGATATGATTTCAGGTAACTTTATAATTAACAAGCTTTACAATGATAGCATTCAGCTTGTCCGACCCATTTATGCAGATACTAGTGGCTTTTCATTTGCGGTTAATCCTGAAAATTCAACTTTAAAGGACATTCTTAATTCAGCATTGGGGTCTGTATCTGCAATGCATATAAACTCAATTATCAAACGTTGGAGTGGCGGTGGCCTATCGATACATTCAGATAAAGTGAATTTAACTACCAGAGAATGGCAATGGATAAATGATAAAGAAAGTATCACAATCGCCGTTAGTAAAGATTTGCCACCGGTGAGTTTTGTTGACAAACATGGAAACTTGCATGGCGTAGTTGCAGACCTTTTTCAAGTGTTAAGGTCCAAGCTTGGTCTTCGGATTGATATTTTGCCAATGGCAAATACCCAGGATGAAATATCAGCAATTGATTCAGGTAAGGCCGACTTGATGATTATGACTCCGACTGAAGAACGGTCAAAAAAATATATATTCAGTCGTGCTGTTGCACTAGATCCACTGGTTTATATAGTGAATAAAAATAAAAAAGAGATGGACCCGGAGACCTTACTTAAAGTAGGTAGAGTAGCGATATTAAAAGGGGCCTTTTATTCCGAGGAAGCTGCAAAACGCTATAATATGAGAAAAGGAATAGTTTTTGATAGTGTTGAGAAAGCTTTAACATGTGTAGCCAAAGAAAACTGTGATGTAACTATATTGCCTTTGAGAGTGGCTAAATTTTTTGTGAATGCTGATTTTCCAGAAAGCCTATATATAGCTGATGAGTTATTTGACTCAGCTCCCTTTGGGGCTAGTTTCGCAGGAACGCCATCACAGAAGGAATTGATAGCAATTTTTGATAAGGTTCTTGCTCTGATTCCACCGGATGAACTGGAAGGATTGGCAACGCGCTGGCGTGTTAGTGCCAAACAAGATCCGATAACTTGGCATGATGCGGTACGTGAGTTTGGGTTAATCATATCTATTGTATTCGCTATTTTTATCTTGGGTATATTTTGGAGCTTGGCCTTATGGCGTCAAATTCAGCAACGGAAACAGGTTGAAGCGGCCCTTGGCAGTCAACTTAAGTTTATAGAGGAGCTTGTAGAAAGCACACCACACCCCATTTACGCCAGAGATAAAGAGGGTAATTTAATCCTTTGCAATAACAGCTATGTTAATTTTTTTGGTATTGACAAATGGGATTTGATGTATACCCCTTTGGTTGATTTGAAGAACCGCTACCCAGCTGTAAGCATTTTAGAGCAAGTTTTTCATCAGACATTGAGTGATGGGAAACCTCGCGAAGGTGATTATCATGTGCATCTTCAAGATCGTGAAGTAGATCTTTATCACTGGTTACAGGTTTATCGTGACTTGAGTGGAGATGTAAAAGGGGTGGTCGGGGGATGGATTGATATCAGCGAGCGAACGGCTCTGGTACGTAAACTTGCTCAGGCTAGCCAGAATGCCCAGGAGGCAAGTCGTGCCAAATCGACATTTCTTGCCACCATGAGTCATGAGATTCGCACTCCTATGAATGCAATCATCGGTTTGTTAGAGCTGACTTTACGCAAAGATGCGCTGACTACTTCTGATAGAGAATCCATCGCAATTGCACATCAGTCAGCACATGATTTGCTCGCATTGATCGGCGATATTTTGGATATTTCAAAGATTGAGTCGGGTAAATTGGAGTTATTGCCGACACCAAACCGAGTGGCTGACCTGACCCGTTCTGTAGTGAATGTATTTAGTGCAAGTGCGCGTCAAAAAGAGTTGATGCTAAATCTGACGGTTCATAATGATGCTACTGTAATGATAGATCCCATTCGCTATAAACAGATCCTTTCAAATCTGCTTAGCAACGCAATTAAATTCACCCGTAAGGGCGGGGTAGAGGTGAGTCTGGAAATAAAGACAGAATCAGAAGATGATCTGTGTGAAATATTGCTCATTGTTAACGACAGTGGAATAGGTATTAGCAAATCAGATCAGGAGATGCTTTTTCAACCTTTTGCTCAAGCTCGTCAACCGGTTGATCTTCAAAAATCCGGTACTGGATTAGGACTGATGATTAGTCGAACATTGTGTCAGATGATGGGGGGAAATCTGACGATTAAAAGTGAGGTTGGGGAGGGATGCCAAGTCAAGGTTTCACTTCTTCTACCATTACTACTCGATGCCTCTTTAGAAGAGGTGGAAACTCCTATTGAAGAGATTCCTTCTGACAGCGTCTCGCAAGCACTCCGCGTCTTAATTATTGATGACCATCCAACAAATCGTTTACTGGTTAGCGAGCAGCTGACATTTCTTGGCCATGTTGTGATGGCTGCATCTTCAGCTGCCGAGGCTCTTCAGTGGTTGGGGACGCAAAACTTTGACATTATTATCACTGATTTTAATATGCCGGAAATGGATGGGCTGGAGCTCGCCACTCGTTATCGAGACTTGGAGTTTAAAGAGAAGCGTAAGCGAACAATCATCATTGGATTAACTGCTGACGCCCGCCAAAAGCAGATTCATAAGGCGATGGAGGCGGGTATGGATGACTGTTTGTTCAAGCCGGTGAGCCTGGATGAATTGCAACTATGTATTTCAACTCATCAGACGGGTTATATCGATACACCCCCAAGCGAGGTTGCGGATGCTATTAATCAACGCTTGTACCCGCTAACTGCAGGGCGAACTGATTTGATGACTTCACTTCTCGCGGAGTTTTTGAGAGCCGCTGATGATGATCTTGCGGCACTAGAAAGAGCGAGTCTGGCGGGTGACAACCAAGCCTTTCTCTCCAACATACACCGCCTTAAAGGCGGAGCCCGCATCATTGGTGCTGACGTATTGGTCGCATGTTGCGTTGCTTGGGAGCAGTCTGCCCGACTATCTATGTGTATGCCCAGTGCACTTCGGCAGATTCAACATATTTATGAACAGCTCAAAGCAGGCGTGCGTTATTGGGAAGAACATGGCATGAAGGTCAGTTAGTTTACCTTCATGCCTGTTGCTTATGGTTGCCAGTAAGCGATCAGTTCGTAGCCACTTTCTACGACTCTGTTGGTCTGATTTTTCGTGCTGTGATAGCTGATATAATAGCGTTCCGTGGCTGGCACAGATTGATAGTCATGGGATAGTGTTTTGCCGTTAAGTGTTACTCTGGGTGCATCGGGAGTGGCACCTAGAGTTCTGGCTTGCAGAGTAAGACCGGAACCCGGTTCGGTGAGCCGGGCAGCCAGTACCTGTTCTGCCGAACTTGTGGTGGAAATGGCTTGTTGCCCGGGATGCAGCAAGCTGACGGAGGATTGGCTGTCTTTGCTGGCTGTTGCTTGCCAGGTCACTGTCTGGCTCAGTGTTTGTGCCTCGACTTGGCTGGCAATCAGCAGGGTGGGGAGTGCAAGCAGCAGGAAGTTCCTTTTCATGATGTGTATCTCCTGTTTGGTGGCCCCGAATGGAGTCAATTTCTCTATCGGCCAGTATTAGAAAAAGCTTAGACCGACCTGGAGTGGCACAATGCACAGCCTTGGTGTTTTACATGCGGGAGAGGTGCGGGTGTTGCTCGAAAATCAGATGATGTTGTTGGCGGTGTTCGAACGGGCGGCGCTGATGCTGATGACCCTCTTCTTCCTGACCCGCACCCGGCCGTTCCAGCGGCTGTTCCAGAAGCGGGATCACACCCCGGCGGAGCTGGTGCTGGTAGCCTCCATCTTCGGCCTGTTTGCGGTGTTCAGTACCTACACCGGCATTCCGGTGGAGGGGGCGCTGATCAACGTGCGGATCATTGCCATCATCTCCGGCGGCATCCTGTTTGGCCCCTGGGTCGGCATTCCGGCTGGGGTCATCTCCGGCCTGCACCGCTACCTCATCGATATGGATGGTCACACTTCCATCCCTTGTCTTATCGCCAGCATTATTGCCGGTCTGCTCGCCACCTGGTTGCACCTGCGCTGTCGAAAGTCGCGGCTCTGGCTCTACGGCATTCTGGCGGGGATGCTGTGCGAAGGGCTCACCATGCTGCTGATCTGGCTGCTGACCGAGCCCCACGAAGTCGGGGTGGAGATCGTTAACCATATCGCCTATCCGATGATCGCCGGGGCGCTCTGCATCGGTCTCATCATCAAGCTGGTGCAGGATCTGGATGACGAGAAGGAGCTGATTGCCGCCAAGCAGGCCAAGCTGGCGCTCGA
>NZ_JAAKNE010000127.1:0-12492 GCF_049170755.1 Aeromonas sp. 604176 | reverse complement strand
CAGATCATTGTTGCTCACGAGCGTTCATCCAGAGGGGGGCCGGATTACCTGCCCCAGCTCAAGCAGGACATCCTCGATGTGATCCGCAAATACGTCAACATTGATCCGGAGAAGATAACCGTCCAACTGGATCAGAAGAGTGATGAGCTGTCGGTACTGGAGCTCAACATCACCTTCGCCGATGACAAGAAGGGATGAGCTGACGCCCTATGCGTGACCCCTTCCCCCAATGAAGACCGGATCCTGTCACTGGATCCGGTTTTTTATTGGCACAAAAACAGGCCACAGCGGCTCGCCTCATCTCGCCAAGGGGTCTGCCGACCGCTAGAATAGCGCCGCCCCGCAGGCTGTGATCTGCGATGGCACCTTTTTCTCTTTTCTGGAACAGACCGCTTATGTCTATGAATGACGAAATGCACAGCGTCGAGGAACTGCTCGATACCGCCCTTGAACTCTTTATGGAGCTGGCCTCTGACAACCTGCCGGAGCAGGAGATCGCCCGCTTCAATCAGGAGTTCAACGACCGCGGCCTGCTGGCCGAAACCGACCCGGCCGATGACTGGGAAGCGGACGTGGGTTTTGCCGTGAGCGACACCGACTATGCCGAGATCTGGGTTGGCCTTGGCAATGAAGAACAAGAGTATGAGCACTTGTTTGCCCGCATGCTGCTCTCCCGCCGTGTTGACGAGAAGTTCTGCCACATCGAATGGCTGCCCCAATAATTCCGGATCCCGATGATCCCAGCCACTATCAGTGGGAGTCTGGCCCTGACGCCGTGGCCCCCGTGCGTGCATCTGCATCGTTTGGGCGCCGGGTGTTGAGGTGGGCAGGCAAGATCGCGCTGGCCGGGCTGCTCTGCTCGGTCGGCTCGGTCGCCTTGCTGCGTTTTATCGATCCGCCGATGTGGAGCTGGCGTATCGAGCGGGCCCTCTTTCCGCCCGCCAAGATCACCCAGGTGCGCCATCAATGGGTAGATCTGGAGTCCATCTCCAAAGAGCTGCAACTGGCGGTGATCGCCGCCGAGGATCAGCGCTTTGCCGATCACAACGGCTTTGACATGGATGCCATCAACGCGGCACTCAAGCACAACCAGCACAGCGAACGGGTGCGCGGTGCCAGCACCCTCAGCCAGCAGACCGCCAAGAACCTCTTTATGTGGAGTGATCGCAGCTTCCTGCGCAAGGGGCTGGAGGCCTGGTTTACCCTGCTGATGGAGCTGGGTTGGGACAAGGCCCGCATTCTCGAGGTCTATCTCAATATCGTGGAGTTCGGCCCCGGCATCTATGGCGCCGAAGCCGCGGCCCGTACCTACTTTGGCAAACCGGCCAGCCGCTTGACCCGCTACGAGTCATCCCTGCTGGCCGCTGCCCTGCCCAATCCGTGGCGCTATCGGGTCAAGCCGCCGTCACCCTATGTGCAGAAGCGCTCGGTCTGGATCCGCCGCCAGATGGGGCAACTGGGCCAGATCACCCTCAATCGGGTGCATCAGGCCGACTGATCCTCAGGGCTCATCGGGTTTCTCCGGTGGGCCCAGATGACCGCCCACCGTTTCGCGGTGAAGCGGCAGATAGTGCCACCACCAGGCCTCGCGCCGTCGCTTGATCTGTTGCCGCCGTCCCCGCTGTTTCATCCACTCACTCCCTACCAGCTGATCCGCGCCTTAACCATACTCCCCCAGCGGCAACTTGGACAGGCCAGCCACGCCCGGCGCACTGGTCTGGCCGCCACAGCCAATAATTGTTACAGTAGCGAACCTCGATGTATCTGGAGTGATTTCATGGAACAGCGTACCCCGGATCAGCTGGTCGAATGGGCCTATGATCAGTTTCTTGAGCAGGCCGCCGATATGCTGGCCCCCGAACAAATTGTCGACATCACCCTGGAGTTTGAGCAGCGTGGCGCCGTGGAGGCGACCCTGCCCAGTGCCGATTGGTCGACCGAGCTGGGTGAGCCGGTCGATATGGAGCGCTGGGTCGAAGTGTGGGTCGGTTTGCTGGATCATCAGGATGAGTTTGAGGTGATCTTCGCCACCTTCCTGCTGCCCCGTCTGCTGACCGAAGATCAAATGCATGTGCGCTGGCATCGCCAGCAGCAGGCATAAGAAAGGCGCCATCGGCGCCTTTCTTGTTTCTATGCCCTTTTATTTCTGTTCTCTGCTAATACTGCGCCGCGATAGCCTTGGCCAGACAGCGGCGGCACCAGCAGGCGCTAGCCTCCTGCATTGGCAGTACCGGCAACTGGCTGCACCAGCACTGGGCGATGGTCTGACCGGCAGAGACGGCGCAATAGGCCGCTTCGCCACAACCCGGACAGCGGTGGGTGCTTTTCGAACCATTCAGCTCGGCCATCACCGCCAGCTGGGCCTTGCTATCCATCGCCGACCAGTGGCCGATCTCGGTCAGGGTGCGGCCACAACCAAGGCAAAGCCCATTTTTCGCCTTGCAGAGGCCAACACAGGGACTCGGCATCTTATTCGCTATCCACTGCCGAGTCGGTCTCTGTGGCCACCAGAGTGATGGCGTTATCTTCGATGACGATCTTGCCCTGCTTGTAGAGGCCGCCGATCGCCTTCTTGAAGGTACCCTTGCTCATGCTGAACAGCTTGTAGATGAGCTCGGGTTCGCTCTTGTCACCCACCGCCAGACTACCGCCCTGCTTTTTCATCCGGCTCAGAATGCGTTCACCAGCGTCATCAACCCGCGCCAGACCCGGCTTTTGCAGGGTCAGATCCAGCTTGCCATCCTCGCGCACCTGCTTGACCCAGGCGGTTTGCGGCCGACCGGTCATCACTCGGCCAAACACCTCGTTCTTGAACAGCATGCCGGGATACTGACCGTTGACGATCACCTTGATGCCAAGGGGTGAATGTTCGCCCGGCAGCGCGGTCACTTCGTCACCAACCTTGAAGTTGCTGCCGGCCGGGGTCAGGAAACGCTCGATGCGGCTGGTGCCGACCATGCGCCCTTCGTTATCCAGTTGCAGACGCACCAGATAGACGTGGCCCACCTGCATCGGCTTGTTCTGCTCGCGGCTGGGCACGAACAAGTCTTTTTTCATGCCCCAGTCGAGGAAGGCACCAATCTTGTTGGCATTGACCACCTTCAGACCGGCAAATTCGTCCACCATGGCAAACGGCTTGTCGGTGGTGATCACCGGCTCGCAATCGGCATCCAGATAGAGGAAGACCTGCACGCTATCCCCCTCTTTCACCCCTTCCGGCAGTTGACGCTTGGGCAGCAGCAGTTCACCGTACTCATCGGCCGCAAGCCAGGCGCCGCGATCTTCGAGTTCAACAACGGTGAGGGTGTTCATCTTGCCAATCTGTATCATGGTGCTCTCTTTTCTCATTACCCGGATGGGCCAATTGATTATGGCCCCTATGGGCGCGCATGTTACCTCAAGAGCGGTGATCCGGCCTAGTCCCCAAGCCACCACTGGCCGCCCTTTCGCCCTTATCTTATCCGCCAATGGTGATTAAATCGCCAAACAGGCGGCCATTTGCTGTAAATAACCCCACTTTTAGGTAGACTTCGCGGCTGTTCAAATCCAGAGGAACTGTCGATGAACCCATCCACTCGTACCCGCCATCTTAATCAATGGATCCAGAGCCACAGCGATCAGGACATGACCTACCCGGCCCTGCACGGTTTTCTCTGTGCCCGTCTGGTAGGGCCAGAGACCCCTGACTGGCAACGCCCGCTGGCTGGATTGCTGGAACAGGATGCCGAGTTGGATGAAAAAAGCGCAGAAGCCCTCAACCATCTGATCGCCGAGCTGGAAGCCCAGGCCGACGACGCCCAGCTAGCCCTGCCGAGCCAATGCCGCCTGCCCAGCGATAACCCGGAGCAGGTGTTCGAGCAGAGCCATCCCCTCGGTCAGTGGTGCTACGGTTTCAGCCAGGGCTTTGCCACCTGGCCCAAGCCGAAGGATTTGAACGACCCGACCACCCAGTACCGCTTCAGTCTGGCCGCCGAGCTGAGCCTGTTTCGCGACAAGCAGATGGCCCAGATGCTCTATAGCGCCGCCGCCAGCGAACTCCCCTTTGTCGAGTTCTGCAAACGACAGCGCCAGAATATGAAAACCGCCCTCAACCAGTTGCTCAACCTCGACCAGTATCAGGCCGCCCCCAGCGCTGATGTCGCCCTCAATGGCGAGCAGGCCCAACAGTGGCAGACCTGGTTCGAGCTGGCCGACAGCTGCCGCGATCATCAGGCCCGCCTCGGCTGGTTCGAGAAGATCATCGCCGATGCCACTCCGCTCTTTGATGAAGCCTTCTGGCAGCAAATCGCTGGCCACGGCTGGAGTGCTCCCGAACTGCGCCCCCTGCTTGCCGCCAGAGCCGGCCGCGCCGACTGCCTGCTGCGGCTTGGCAAGCTGGGCGAGGCCAAAGCGGAGTATCTGGCGCTGCTGACAATCTGCATGGCCGATGAGCTGGGTTGCCGCTACAACCTCTCCACCCTCTATGCACTGCAAGGGGATTGGCAAGCGTTGGCCGCCCTGCTGGTGCGCTTCGATGAAGCTTCCAGCTGGTTGCTCTATAACAAGGCGCTGATGGTCTTTGCTACCGAGGGTGCCGAGGCAGCCAAGCCCCATCTGCTGGTCGCCATCGAGGCCAACCCGCACATTCCTGCCTGCCTGCTGGGTCAGCGCAAGCTGCCTAAACAGGAGCCACAAAGCTGGCAAGCGGGCAGCCGCGACGAGGCCGCGCTCTACGCTATCCACACTCGCGAGGCCTGGCTCAAGCAGAACGCCCTCATCTGGTTACGTAAAGGCTGAACAGCGTTGGCTTAAAATCCCGTCGGTCAGACCCGGTTTTTCCTTGAGGGCGTGCGCCACCGCACATTTCATCGCAACCGGGTCAGACAAATCAGCTTGAGTTTCGTATCATCAATGTCAAAGTATCAAAAGAAACTGCATCTGATGCAGCCGTCACAGCAGGGTGTAATATGTCAAAAATCATAGCGTTACTCGCTCACTACCCGCCCTATCAGTTGGTACATGCCGCCGAGATGCTACGGGATACCTTCGAACAGTTTTATGAGCAGCGTTACCAGCTGACCGTGCCGCAATGGCGCCTGATGATGGTGCTCGGCCCCAACTACCCCATCAGCCAGAAAGAGCTGGTCGAGGCGAGCGGCATGGACAAGGTGCGCATCTCCCGCGAGATCCGCCGTCTGGTTGAAAAAGGGATCATCTTCACCGAGAGCAGCGAGCAGGACAAACGCATCAGCCTGGTCTCCCTCACCAATGCCGGGCTCGCCCTGTTCCTGCAGCTCAAGAGTGAAGCGGGCAGCTGGCAACACACCCTGACCGACTATTTGCCTAGCGAATCCCGCGAGGCGATCCGCCAGCATCTGCACAGCGTCAGCGCCGCCATCGAGCAGTTGCAATCACTGGATCGGGAGAAATAATCATGGATTTGAAAAAGTTCGCCACCATGGACATCAACATGCTGCTGAGCGTCGTCAATATGCAGCTGCGAGATCGCTATGACGATCTGGATGATCTCTGCAAAGCGCAGGAGATCGATCAGGCTGCACTGGAAGCGCGGCTCGCCAGCGGCGATTTTCACTACCAGCCAGCGCAGAAACAGTTCAGATAAAGAGAGCTAGCGGGATCGGGATCACAGCGCCAGTGATGGCGCTGGCTCTGCGGTAAAAACCTGATATGGTCTGAAGAGCCCCAACAGGGTGATGCATGGATACATCACCCTGTCACAAGAGGGCATTAAAATCGTTTCAGGTGAGCAAACCAAGGATGACCCCATGATATTGATGACCCGACAGAGCCTGTTGATCACGCTCTGTACCCTGTTGATGATCAGCCTCTTCACACCCCACTTGCCGCAAAGTACCGAACAGTGGCTAACCACCCTCTTGCTTGGCCTGCTGGTCACGGTGGCGCTGCAGCTGGTGCGCGGTTGTCGCCGCTTTATGATGGAGTAGTGACTCCGCCAGAGCGTCTATACCGACCGCTTGCCGCGATACTCACTGTAGCATTACGGTCTTGTCGCAATAACGTCTGTCGCAATCACACCAAGCCAAAAAACAAACGCAGCCTGATGGCTGCGTTGTGGTATCTGGCGGGCAACCCATTGAAGAGATAACCCCAGACGGGATAGAGAGCCCTTAGATAGCCAGAGCCTCAAGCTGCGCTTTGGCCGCTTCCATCCCCTTGCTCTGGGCATCCGGGCCCATCCCCATCCCTTCGGCGTAGATAAAATCCACCTCTTTGATACCGATGAAACCGAGCACGGTACGCATGTAGGGAGTGACCAGATCGGTGGCACTGCCAACGTGCATGCCGCCACGGGGGCTGATCACCAGCGCACGGGTATTTTCAACCATACCGACCGGACCGGTCTCGGTGTAGCGGAAGGTGACGCCAGCGCGAGCCACCAGATCGATCCAGTTTTTCAGCTGGGTCGGGATGTTGAAGTTGTACATGGGGGCGGCAATTACCACCAAGTCGCTCGCTTTGAGTTCGGCGATCAGCTCGTCAGACTGGGCGATCACCGCCAGTTGACGTTCATTGAGGTTGTCACCACCGCGCAGGCCGGAAGCCAGCTCGCCATCCAGCACCGGCAGGTTGAGTGCTGCCAGATCACGCACGGTGACGACATCATCCTGATGGTCAGCCAGGAAGCCGTCGATCAGGGCGTTGGATTGGGAATATTGACCCAGGATGCTGGATTTGAGTACGAGGATATTGGCCATGGTGAAACTCCATTTGGTTGTCGGTTGAACAGCGTTGCTGTCGATGGAGGTCACTCTAAACATTGTGCTTATTTGCTGATAGCGAAAATAGATGCTCAACTTGTTCAAATTTTTTGATGCAAGGCCACTTCCTCGCCAGCCAGCCCTGCGGCCGTGCTTCAACCCTTGGCAGAACAAACGATTGCCGTTATGATCCGCCGCACTTTTTCCAGCGACCAGGATCCCATGATACCCTCGCGCAGGCACTCTCCTTTGGCCGGTGCAGTCTGGATGATGGTGGCAGGACTCTGCTTCGCCGCCGTCAACAGCCTAAGCCAGTATGTCAGCTTCAAACTCGGCCTCCCATCGACCCAGGTCGCTTTCCATCAATACCTGATCGCCCTGATCTGCCTGCTGCCCTGGCTGGTTCGCCATGGCCTGCGCCAATCCCTGATGACCAATCAGTTCCGGTTGCACCTGTTGCGGGTATTGTTGGCAGTGATCGGCATCCAGCTCTGGCTCTGGGCACTGGCGTACCCCGTCCCCATCTGGCAGGGGATCGCTCTGCTGATGACCTCACCGCTGTTTGCCACCCTGGGCTCCGCGCTGCTGCTCAAGGAGCAGGTGAGCCGCACCCGCATTCTGGCCACCCTGGCGGGCTTTGCCGGCGCCATGCTGATCCTCGCCCCCTGGACTGACGAGTTCAACTGGGCCTCCCTGCTGCCGGTGGCTGCAGCGCTGTTCTGGGCAGGTTACTCCCTGATGGTGCGCTATCAGGCAGCCAACGAATCATCCCACACCATAGTGGTCTACCTGCTTATTTTCAGTACCCCGTTCAACGTCATGCTGGCCCTGCCGGAGTGGCAGTGGCCAAGCGAGAGCCAGTGGCTGCTGGTAGCCGCTTCCGGCGTGCTGACGGCGCTGGCCCAGATGTCCATCGCTCGCGCCTACAGCGTGGCGGAGGCCTCCTTCGTACAGCCTTTCGATTTTGCCAAGCTGCCGATGAACGTGCTGGCGGGCTGGCTGGTATTTGGCTGGGCGCCCCCCGGCCGTCTGTGGCTTGGCGCCGCCATCATCATTGGCGCCATTACCTTGCTGACCCATCTGGAGCAGCGCGCTCACAAACCCGTTTCCTGAGGTACGCCATGCGTGCCTCTTTTTTTGTTCGCTATTCGTGCGATAGCGATCATCAACAATGACCATCGACATCAGGAGAGATCGTATGTTTGGAACCGCAACCCGCCCCGGCGCCACCCGTGCCCTGCTGCTGGGCTCCGGCGAACTTGGCAAGGAGGTCGCCATCGAGTTGCAACGCTTCGGGATCGAAGTGATCGCCGCCGACCGCTACCCCAATGCCCCCGCCATGCAGGTGGCCCACGCAGCCCACGTGCTGGACATGCTCGATGGCAACGCCCTGCGTGCCCTGGTTGCCGAGGTTAAACCCGACCTCATCATCCCCGAGATTGAAGCGATTGCCACCGATACCCTGGCAGCCCTTGAGCAAGAGGGAGTCAAGGTAGTGCCCAACGCCCGCGCCACTCAACTCACCATGAATCGGGAAGGGATCCGCCGTCTCGCCGCCGAGACCCTGGGCCTGCCCACCTCCCCTTACCGCTTTGCCCAGAGCAAGGAGGAGTTTGTCGCCGCCGTCGAGACCATCGGCCTGCCCTGCGTGGTGAAACCTGTGATGAGCTCGTCCGGCAAGGGGCAAAGCGTCTTGCGCGATCTCGCCAAGATCGATGAGAGCTGGACCTACGCCCAGGAAGGTGGCCGCGCCGGTCGTGGCAAGGTGATCGTCGAGGGCTTCGTTCCCTTTGAGTACGAGATCACCCTGCTCACGGTACGCGCCGTCGATGGCATTCACTTCTGCGACCCTATCGGCCACCGGCAGGAAGATGGCGACTACCGCGAATCCTGGCAGCCACAGGTGATGAGCGAGCTGGCGCTGGTCCGATCCAAAGAGGTAGCGGCCAAGGTGGTCGAGGCCCTCGGCGGTTACGGCCTGTTCGGGGTCGAACTCTTCATCAAGGGGGATGAGGTGTGGTTCAGCGAAGTCTCCCCCCGCCCCCACGATACCGGCATGGTGACCCTGATCTCGCAGGATCTCTCCGAGTTCGCCCTGCACGTGCGCGCCATTCTGGGGCTGCCGGTCGGCACCATCACCCAGTACGGGCCGAGTGCCTCCGCCGTGGTGTTGCGCGAAGGGCACAGCCAGGACATCCGCTATCAGGGAATTGGTGAGGCATTGGCGCTGGTGCCGGGCGCCCAGCTGCGGCTGTTTGGCAAGCCGGAGATCGCCGGTCGCCGCCGTCTTGGCGTGGCGCTGACCCGCGCAGCGGATTGCCAGGATGCGGTGGAAAAAGCCAAAGCTGTGGCCGCCAAGGTCGAAGTACTGTTCTAAGGGCTTTTTTGCCACAGCAAAACAAACGTTTGCCGATGTGATCGAGCGCAAGGGGCATGGCAATGCCCCTTTTGCATTTCCCCGTCAGGCTTATAATCCCCTCTTCAAATTTGTCAGGAGTACAAGATGTTAGCTGCCGTGATCTTCGATATGGATGGTGTTCTGATCGACTCGGAACCCTTTTGGCAACGGGCCCAAATCGCCGTTTTCTCCGATCTGGGCCACCCCCACACCGTCGAGGATTGTGAGTCGACCATCGGCGTGCGCATAGATCAGCTGGTTGCCCACTGGTATCGCCTGCGCCCGTGGAGCGGCCCGACTCAGGAAGAGGTGGTACAGCGCATTCTGGATCGGGTCAACGCCCTGATCCTCTCCGAAGGTCAGGCCAAAGCCGGTGTGCAGGAGGCGCTCGACCTTATCGAGGCCCGCGGCCTGAAAGTGGGTCTGGCGACCTCCTCACCCTTTGCCATGGTAGAAGCTGTACTCGGCAAACTCGGCATTCGCGATCGCTTTATGGCGGTTCACTCTGCGGAAATCGAGCGTTTCGGCAAACCGCACCCGGATGTCTATATCCACGCCGCCGAGAAACTGGGGGTGGAACCGGTGCACTGCTTGGCCATCGAAGACAGCTTTACCGGTTTGCTGGCGGCCAAGGCGGCCTCCATGACAGCGCTGATCGTGCCGGATCCCGCTTTAGTGGGCGACCCACGCTTGGCCATCGCCAACTACCAGCTCGGCTCGCTAGCCGAGCTGAATGCCGACATGTTGGCCAGCTGGGTCGCGTAACGCCTCGTTACGCCCCCCGTCTCCTACTCGCAGGGGGCAGCTGGCCCCCTGTTATTGCCAAACAACCGTTGGCAATCCCCCTCTTGTCACCCGCGATCAGCAACCAGACGGCTCTTATCCTGAACGGCCCACGCAACCAGTTGGGCCTTGCCATTTCTAAGGCTTGATCTCTGTCATAAACGTGCGTTTGCTCGCGGTTAACCCCCTGCAGCCCGACTAGAATCAGGGTAGATAGGCGGCCCTAGGGCCCGAGGAGGTTATCATGATCGAGTACACCAGCAAGCGCATCGTCTGCCCTCACTGTGGCCACCATACCCGGGTCGAGCTGGATGCCAGTCAGGGTGATCAGGAGTTTTACGAAGATTGCATGGCCTGTTGCAATCCAATCCACCTGCGGCTGCATCGGGATGAGGAACGCGACCGTCTGCAGCTCTTTGTGGATGCCGACGACGAGCAACTGTTTTGATTGCGAGTCACAAAATGTCGAGCAGGGCATTGTTGCCTAACTCAGCCAGCAAGTCATGACTTCCGAAGCCCCATGTGCTGCTACAACACTTGGGGCTTCTTTACAGGCAGAGCAAGGAGTTCCGTTTGTTTATCGCACTCATATGCGCCACCACTTCTCCTACCTGACCGTTGCATTTCCTGAGAATGCTATTTCCTGCCAGCAACTGCTTGAACCGGTAAATTACCGTCACTGCCAACGGGCGATGGTGCTTCCCCTCCCTAATATCTTCTTTCGGTGCACCACTCTCTCCGTTTGCACCGCCTCATTCCTCGTATGCTCCTTTACCTATACCCCCGTATTTTAACGAGGAGGAATAGAGACTGATGCCCATGATGGTCGTGGTGAAACCAGTTGTTCATGACCTCGTTATCAACCCAGCAGGTGAGCCAGTTCTCGCTTGGTCGGCACGCGAGGCTCTCTCTCGGGTTGAAAGCCAACATGTTCGATACGTAATTTCGACTTCGGAGAGCCACCCATGAGATTACGTCGCATACAAAAACTCAGAATGGACTTTAACCTGCGCAATAAATGCCCTGCGTTTTTCGGCTTTTTCTTGCCAATCTTATCAAACCACTCCAGCCAGCTCGAAAACGGGATCTGTTCCACCGGAATACCAATAAACAGAGGTTCGAAATAGCGCTGCATGGTATGCTCATAGAGCATGACCGTATGAGGCCGCAGCTTGGGCAAATGGTGCTCACGAAAATGCTCGCAGCACTGTTTCAGGGTGACATCATGCTTCTGGTGGAGTTTATCCCAAAAAACTCTGGGATGTTCATTACGTTCAAGAGCGCCACGGATAGCAGGGATCAACGCCCTGGCATCAGCGAGTTTAAGGTCGGGATAGCGTCCAATTTTGAGTCTCGCCGCTTTTCCTTGCCAGCGATAGCGATATTGCCACGAGATGGTGCCTCGCTCGGTGATCCGAGCTGACAATCCATCACGGTCTGACAATTCCGTCTTGCCAAAGTAGGGCTGACCATAGAGGGCCCGTAGCTTCGTATCAGTAAGTGGCATATGACTCTCATGTGACTGGTTATCTGATTTTTCACTGACACATTAACGCGTCCTAACGTGTACACAGATATGTACCAAACTGGTCTGGAACGGACTGAATCAAGATCGGACAAAGTGAGACAATCTGAGATAACACCTCGTATAACGACTTGTTTTTCAAACATATAGACACAATTCAGAACCACGTAATGAACCAGCAGACAAATCCTACCTTCTATTTTCACGACTACGAGACCTTCGGCATCAGCCCCGCCAAGGACAGGCCGTCGCAGTTTGCCGGTATTCGTACCGATGCGGATTTCAACCTCATTGGCGAGCCGCTGGTCATCTACTGCAAGCCGCCGGCGGACTATCTGCCGGATCCGGAGGCGTGCCTGATTACCGGTATCACGCCGCAAAAGGCGATGAAGGATGGGCTGTGCGAGGCGGATTTCATTCGCCAGATCCACGAGCAGTTCGCCACGCCGAATACCTGTGTGCTTGGCTACAACAGCATCCGCTTCGATGATGAAGTGACTCGTTATACCCTCTATCGCAACTTCTATGACCCCTATGCCTACAGCTGGCAGAACGGCAACTCCCGCTGGGATATTCTCGACATGCTGCGAGCCTGCTATGCCCTGCGCCCGGAGGGGATCGAGTGGGCCTTTGACGATGAGGGCAAGCCGAGTTTCCGGCTGGAGAAGCTGACGGTCGCCAACGGCGTCGCCCACGCCAATGCTCACGATGCACTCTCGGACGTGCTGGCCACCATCGAGATGGCCAAGCTGGTGAAAAAAGCCCAACCCAAGCTGTTTGGTTATCTCTTTGATCTGCGTAACAAAAACAAGGTGAAGGCGCTGATTGACGTGGTGACCATGAAGCCGCTGGTGCACGTCTCCGGCATGTTCTCCCCTTGGCAGGGTTGTGCAAGCTGGGTCTCGCCACTTGCCTGGCACCCCACCAACCAGAACGCGGTGATCATGGTGGATCTGACCCGTGACCCCACCCCGCTTATCGAGCTCACGAGCGAGGAGATCCGCGAGCGCCTCTATACCAAAAAAGAGGAGCTGGGGGATCTGGCGGGCATTCCGGTGAAACTGGTG
>NZ_JAAKNE010000126.1:0-12503 GCF_049170755.1 Aeromonas sp. 604176 | reverse complement strand
AACGAGATATGGGGGCGGGAGGCGCTGTTTGCGGGCAAGTTTGACTACGTAAAATACACGGATCAGTACAAGAGCCGGGCCCACATCGACTTCTCCAGCGGCCACATCATGGTGGAGACGGTCTCGGGCATCGATCCCCGCGCTCACCTGCGTCGCGCCATCATCGAGACTCTGCTGACGCCGGACGATCCGGCCGAAGTGGATCTTTACTCCGACCGGGAAATTCTGACCGGCGGCGAGCCCTTCCTCTACGGTCAGGTGCTGGACAATCAGCGCCAGCCAATCCGCGCCTCCTGGCGCGCCGAGCGTTATGCCGATTACCTGCTCAACACGGCGATGAAGAAGCGCACTCTGGGTATTCGCACCATCTTCTTCGTTGATATTCCCATGGTGGCCAACCATGAAGATCGACGGGGCTACAAGTATGCGGGGATCATCCGGGAAGCGTCGCGCAAATACGGCGTGCCGGAGAGCCTGATCTATGCGGTGATCAAGACCGAGAGCAGCTTCAACCCCTATGCGGTGAGTCATGCCAACGCTTATGGCCTGATGCAGGTGATCCCGGCTACCGCCGGTCGTGACGTCTATGTTCGGGTCAAGGGCAAGAACGGCCAGCCGACCCGGGAGGAGCTGTTCAACCCGGCCTACAACATCGATGTCGGTACCGCTTATCTGCACCTGTTGCAGACCGTCTATCTGGCGGATATCGAGGATCCGCGCTCCCGTCGTTATGCGGTGATCTCCGCCTATAACGGTGGTGCTGGCGGGGTACTCAATACCTTCTCCAGCGATCGCAAGGCGGCGCCGGGTCGGATCAACCGGCTCTCCCCCGAGGCGGTCTATCAGGTGTTGACCGAGCAGCATCCCAAAGAGGAGGCGCGCCGTTACCTCTACAAGGTCAATCAGGCCGAGAAGGGGTTCAAGAGAGCCTTTGCCAGTCGGGCCGGTTAAGCGATGACGCTGGGTTAACCATGCAAAAGGGCGCTTGATATCAAGCGCCCTTTTAACGTCTGGCCAGTTCGTCGTTGAAGTGGCCTTATTTGGCGATAAAGCCGCCCTTGGTCTGCGGGGCCGCGCCCACTTTCTCCAGGGTTTTCACTTCCACTTCGGTCTTGTTCCAGCTGTGGTCCACTTCACCACGGATGCGGATCTGATCATCCGGGCCCACTTCGGTGCCACGCCACACATCCTGATCCACTTCGACCTCCACCTCACCGCTGGCATCGCGGAACAGATAGTTCTCGCCGCCCAGGTGCTTGACCAGTTTCCCTTCCAGGGTGGCCCAGCTGTCATCGGCCAGATCTTTCAGTTGAGCAACGGAAACCTTGTTCTGCTCTTGCGGGCCGGTATAGGCCGCCATGGCAAAAGAGGAGACAGACATCAGGGTCAACAGTCCGATTACGCTTGCGCTTGCCTTGTTCATTTCATACTCCTGTCGTTGGTATGGGGGCATTGTGCCGGGGGGGGCGTGAAACAAGCGTGAAAGAAATAGGCTGGTGTGATTGTCTGTTTTGTGAGCGCAAGCGATTTCATCGGTGGCGGAACATGTGTGATTTCATCTGGAACTGTAATCTGTCGCCTTCACCAGAAGTCAGTGGCAGCAGACTCTTCCCATGCCTGTCGCCACTCGAGGAGAAGTCCGCAGGTCTCACCTGCTTAATCGAAGAGCATAACAATATGAAAAAATGGCTTGTTTGTTTATTGGGGTTAATGGCATTGACCGCGCAAGCGGCAGAGGGACGCCAACCTTTTTCCCGGGTTGTGATGTTTGGTGACAGCCTCTCCGACACCGGCAAGATGTACAAAAAGATGCGGGGGTATCTCCCCTCCAGCCCACCCTACTTCAACGGGCGCTTCAGCAACGGCCCGGTGTGGCTGGAGCAGTTGGGTGACGAGCGTTTCCCCGGTCTGGTCGTGGCCAACGAGGCGGAAGGCGGTGCAACCGCGGTGGCCTATAACCATCTGGGGGCTTTGAACGGCTGGCTCGGTTTCTGGTCCTGGGATCCCAAATATCAGGTGATCAACAACCTCGATTACGAGATCGATCAGTTCCTGAAAAAGGACAAGTTCCGCCCCGATGATCTGGTGGTGATCTGGGTCGGTGCCAATGACTATCTGGCTTATGGCTGGAACACCGAGCGGGATGCGGATCGGGTGATCGATACCATCCGGCTGGCATCCAACCGGTTGGTGCTCAACGGCGCGCAGCAGATCCTGCTGTTCAACATTCCTGATCTGGGGCAGACCCCGTCAGCCCGCAGCATGAAGGTGGTGGAGAAGGTGCGCCATGTGGCCAGTTACCACAACCAGAAGTTGCAGAACCTCACTCGCGAGCTGGCTCCCCTCGGCATCGTGAAGCTGTTCGAAGTGGACAAGCAGTTTGACGAGATGATGCGCGATCCTCAGCAGTTCGGGCTGAGTGACACAGAACACGCTTGCTACGGTGGTGGCTATACATGGAAGCCGTTCTCCGGCAGCGCCGCCGAGGTGGCTGCGACCCCGGCTTTGAGTGTCTCCGAAAGAGTGGCTATTGCCGGTAACCCGATCCTGGCGCAGGCGGTGGTGAGCGGGCAGGCAAAAGGGCGAGCAGCGACTCTCAACTGCGATGAGCATATGTTCTGGGATCAGGTGCATCCGACCAGGACGGTGCACAAGGTACTGAGCCAGCGTGTTGCTGACTTTATCGATCAGCACTACGAGTTTGTTCGTCACTGATATCGCTTCGGGCCAGCATGTTGCTGGCCTTTTTCTCCTATCTGCCCTCATCTGTGCGTCTTTTTGCGTCACATTCAGTTCAAATAACAAACGTTTGTTGCTGTTTTTGTAACGTGGTTGCGTTAGAGTGTTTTTTGTTAATTGATATCAGTGACTTGAAAATAGGCTAACGTTGATATGCTGCGATCGCTTTTGGGTGGTTGCACCTATAAGACGAGGTGATATCAATCAACCTCCTCCTACATAAAGTTGCAGAGGCTCAAACATGAAAAAATCATTGATTACCTTGCTGGTTACCGGCTTGCTGGCGGCCAATGCCCAGGCTGCCGGTCAAGACAACACCTGGTATGGCGGTGCCAAACTGGGTTGGTCCAACTTCTACGGCATTGATGAAAGCAATGCCCTGACCCTTGGCAATGAGACCAACGATGCCTTGGGGGCAGGCGTGTTTGGCGGTTATCAGATCAACAAGAATCTGGGACTGGAGCTGGGTTACGACTATCTGGGCAATTACAAATACGATGCCAATACGGCGGCAGGCGCTTTCAGTGATGAAGTACAAGCACAGCTGGCTCAACTGACCCTGAAACTGGGTTTCCCGGTTACCGATAATCTGGATCTGTATGGTCGTGTCGGTGGCGGTTATGGCTGGGCTGATACCAAGAGCGATGTCTACAAAGATGACAGCCGCTTTGTCATGGTCGGTGCACTGGGTGCCGAGTATGCGTTCAATCTCGACTGGGCCGCTCGCCTGGAGTACCAGTACACCACCCCGTATGGCAGCCGCGATGATACCGGTCTGAGAATGGATAACGGCCTGCTCTCACTGGCAGCGGTTTATCGCTTTGGTCAGGTTGCCCCTGTGGCGCCCGCCCCGGCTCCGGAACCTGCTCCTGCACCTGTGATGGTTGAGAAGCAGTTCACCCTGAGCTCCGATGTGCTGTTTGACTTCAACAAGGCGACTCTCAAGCCAGAGGCCAATCAGGCACTGGATAGCCTCTATAGCCAGATTGAAGAAGCACGACCCAAAGATGGCGTGGCAACCGTAATTGGTCACACCGACCGTATCGGTTCCGATGCCTACAACCAGAAGCTCTCCGAGCAGCGTGCCCAGACCGTTGCCAACTATCTGGTTGGTAAAGGGATCCCGGCCGCCAAGATCAATGTGGAAGGGCGTGGTAAATCCTCACCGGTTACCGGCGACAGCTGCGTCAGCAAGTCCAAGCGTGAGCTGATCGTCTGCCTGGCTCCGGATCGCCGTGTTGATGTGAAAGTCGAAGGTGTTAGCGAGGTGCAGGAGTAATCCTTCACACTGAGCAGCGTTCCACTGGGGCTGGAATGAACAGCCCCTGTCGGAGCAAGAGAGACCAAAAAGCCAGTCAGTTGATCTGACTGGCTTTTTACATTGGCATTGCGGTCGGGCAGGGGACTAAATCAGGAAGGGAGCGGCATCACCCGGTTGCGCCCCAGCTCCTTGGCCTTGTAGAGCAGCTTGTCGGTACGTTCGACCAGACAGTCTGCGCTCTCCTGACCGTTGAACTCACCCACGCCAAACGAGGCTGTGATGTGGTCGATGCGGCGGCCCGATTTGCGATCCAGAATCGACATCCGCTCGATAGCGCGGCGCATGCTTTCCGCCATCTGTCTGGCCAGCGCCAGCGAGCGATGGGGGACCAGCATGGCGAACTCCTCCCCACCCAGCCGATAGGCGGTGACTCCCTCCTTGCAGGCATCGCGCAGCCGTTTGCTGAAGGCGCGCAGCACCTGATCGCCGAGCAGGTGCCCATATTCGTCGTTGAAGTTCTTGAAGCGATCGATATCAGCAAGGATCAGCGAGAAGGGGTGCTGGCTGCGGATCAACCCCTCCAGCTCCAGATCGAAGGCGCGGCGGTTGAGCAGGTTGGTGAGGGCATCCTCGTTGGCCAGTTTGCGTGTCTCGTTGAGCGCCGCCCGCAGTTCCTTGATCTCTTTTTCCGCATTGCTGAGCTGGTTGCGAAAGTGCATGGTGGACATGCGCACATCCCGCGATTCGCGCACCAGCTCTCGCAGGATCCCCATGGTGTCTTCCAGGCTGAAGCCCTCGTCATCAATGCGGCTGAGCTTGTCAAAACTCTTGTCGAGCATCTCCTGAAACATGCCGGTATCGGAGATGGCGTCCTGCATGGAGTGGCCGAGCTCGTTGGCCATGGCGGCGAGGCTCAGTTTCATCGCCTCCATCTGCTTCTCGTCCTGAGCGGCCAGATACTGGTGATAGAGTCGCTCGCAGGTGGTGAGCGAGCAGGTTCCCTGCATTTTGACTGCCTGATCGATCGCTTGGTTGAGCTCGGGCATGCTGGCCGAGACATAGTTGTACCACAGGTGGTAATTGTCCGGCGTCGTGGGGATCTGGTACTTGATCATCAAAGGGACCGCCTGTTTGAGATAGGCGGCAGATTGGGCAAATGTGTCCTTACTCATGAGTTCTGTGTCTCATCATGCCAGCGAACTGAAGATAGTATGACAGAGAGATTGGCCAAAAGGCAG
This sequence comes from Aeromonas sp. 604176, assembly GCF_049170755.1. Classification (NCBI taxonomy): domain Bacteria; kingdom Pseudomonadati; phylum Pseudomonadota; class Gammaproteobacteria; order Aeromonadales; family Aeromonadaceae; genus Aeromonas; species Aeromonas sp. 604176. Next base: position 7,265 of record NZ_JAAKNE010000126.1, on the reverse strand, counting down.
CCGATGGATGCCATTCGCCCCCCCCTCCGATATAATGGCACCGTTACCACCTACCCTAAGGCCTGCTTATGTCTCAAAAAGATCCTTTCCTCGAACGCGAGGCCGAAAAATACGATAACCCCATCGCCAGTCGCGAGTTGATCTTGGAACTCATCAAGGGTCATGAAAAGCCCATGTCCCGTGAAGAGTTGGCCAAGGTCCTCAAGCTGAAAGATGAAGAGCCGTTGGAAGCCTTGCGTCGTCGTCTGCGCGCCATGGAGCGTGATGGACAACTGGTATTCACTCGCAACCAATGTTATGCCCTGCCGGATCGCCTGAATCTGGTCAAAGGTTATGTAATCGGCCACAAGGATGGCTTCGGTTTTCTGCGTCCGGAAGGTGGTGGTCCGGATCTGTATCTGAACAACCGAGAGATGCAACGCCTGATGCATGGCGATTACGTGCTGGTGCAGCCGACCGAGATCGACCGCAAGGGTCGTCAGGAAGCGCGTCTGGTGCGCCTGCTCAAGTCCCGTGAGGCAGACATTGTCGGCCGTTACTTCGTCGAGAATGGCGTTGGTTTCGTGGTGCCGGATGACAGCCGTATCGGCCAGGACATCATCATCCCGGAAGGGGAAAACAAAGGGGCTCGCCAGAGCCAGGTCGTGGTTGTGCGCATCAATCAGCGCGCCACCTCCCGCATCAATGCCGTCGGCACTGTACTGGAAGTACTGGGCGAGAACATGGCGCCGGGCATGGAGATCGAAATTGCCTTGCGTACCCACGGTATCCCGCACACCTGGCCGGAAGAGGTGACCAAAGAGGTTGCCGGTCTCGGCGAACAGGTGCCGGAGAAGGCCAAAGAGGGCCGCATCGACCTGCGCGCCCTGCCGCTGGTCACCATCGACGGCGAAGATGCCCGCGACTTCGATGACGCCGTCTTCTGTGAAGCCAAGCGTGGTGGCGGCTGGCGCCTGTGGGTTGCCATTGCTGACGTCTCCGCCTATGTGAAGCCGGGCACGGCGCTGGATGCCGAAGCGTATCAGCGCGGCAACTCCGTTTACTTCCCCGAGTTCGTGGTGCCCATGCTGCCTGAGGTGCTCTCCAACGGCTTGTGTTCCCTGAACCCGCAAGTTGACCGCCTCTGCATGGTGTGCGAGATGACCATCTCCGCCGCTGGCCGCATGTCCGGCTACAAGTTCTACGAAGCGGTAATGAACTCTCATGCCCGTCTGACCTACACCAAGGTTGCCGCGATCCTCGATGGCGATCCCAAGCTGCGTCAGCAGTATGATCCGCTGGTCGGCCATATCGAGGAGCTCAACAACCTCTACAAGGCGCTCAAGCATGCCCGTCACCAGCGTGGCGCGGTGGAGTTCGAGAGCGAGGAGACCCGCTTTATCTTCAACGCCCAGCGCAAGATCGACCGCATCGTGCCGCTGGTGCGCAACGATGCCCACAAGATCATCGAAGAGTGCATGATCCAGGCGAACGTCGCCGCGGCCCGTTATATCGAGAAGAACGAAGCCTTTGCCCTGTTCCGGGTCCACGACCGTCCGGGCGAAGAGCGTCTGACCGGTTTCCGCGATTTCCTGGCCGAACTGGGTCTGGAGCTCAAAGGCGGCCTCGAGCCCGAGCCGAAAGACTTTGCCGAGCTGGCTGCCAAGTTTGAAGGGCGCCCGGATGCGGAGCTGCTCTCCACCATGCTGCTGCGCTCCATGCGTCAGGCCATCTATCAGGCTGACAACATCGGCCACTTCGGTCTGGCGTTGAAGTCCTATGCGCACTTCACCTCGCCAATCCGTCGCTATCCCGACCTGATCCTGCACCGGGCGATCAAGTATCAGACCGCCAAGGAGCAACAGGGCAACCTGCGCCACAAGTGGACCCCGAGCGGTGGTTATCACTACCAGCTGGAAGAAGTGGACCCGATGGGCGAGCACTGCTCCATGACCGAGCGCCGTGCCGACGATGCGACCCGCGACGTGGCCGACTGGCTCAAGTGCGAGTACATGCTGGATCACGTGGGTGACGAGTTTGACGGCGTTATCGCCAGCGTCACCGGGTTTGGTTTCTTCGTCCGTCTGGCGGAGATCCACATCGATGGTCTGGTGCACGTCAGCACCCTCACCAACGACTACTACCAGTTTGATCCCCTGCACATGCAGCTGATTGGCGAGAACTTCCGCCGTCGCTACCGTCTGGGCGACAAGGTGCGGGTCAAGGTGATGGGCGTGAACCTGGACGATCGCAAGATTGATTTCGTGATGGTGGAAGAGCCGCTCAAGGCCACCGGCAAGAACGCCAAAGAGATGGCGCGCAAGCAGGCCGAGATCAAGAAAGAGAAGGCCAAGAGCGCCCAGCGCCACGAAAAACGTAAAGAGGGCAAGGATCACGGCAAATCCGACAAGGGTGGCCGCGCCAAACCGAGCAACAGACGACCGAGCAAAAAGGCTCGCGATAAGGCCAAGAGCACTAAATGAGTACTGAACTGATCTACGGCATTCACGCTGTCACCGCGCTGCTGGAGCGCACCCCGGAGCGTTTCATCGAGGTATGGGCGCTGAAAGGGCGGGATGACGACCGGCTGCAACCCCTGCTGGCCGAGCTGGAGTCCCTCGGCTTGCGCGTGCAGAGCGTGAACCGCAAGACCCTTGATGACAAAGCGGAAGGCAACAATCACCAGGGCATCATGGCCCGGGTGAAAGAGGCGCCGAAGCTCGCCGAGCACGATCTGGCCAGCCTGCTGGACGAGTTGGCGGCACAACAGAGCCAGCCCTTCCTGCTGGTGCTGGATGGCGTGACCGACCCGCACAACCTCGGCGCCTGCCTGCGCAGCGCCGATGCCGCCGGGGCTCATGCGGTGATCGTGCCGCGGGACAAGGCCACCGGCCTGACCCCGATCGTGCGCAAGGTTGCCTGTGGCGCGGCCGAAGTGGTGCCGCTGATTCAGGTCACCAACCTGGCCCGCACCCTGCGCGAATTGCAGGAGCGCGGCGTCTGGATTGTCGGCACCGCTGGCGAGGCCGATCACGACCTCTATCAGGCCAAACTGACTGGCCCGATGGCGCTGGTGATGGGGGCCGAAGGTAAAGGTATGCGTCGCCTGACCCGCGAACATTGCGACGAGCTGGTGAGCATCCCGATGGCAGGGGCGGTATCCAGCCTCAACGTCTCGGTGGCAACCGGCGTCTGCCTGTTTGAAGCCGTGCGTCAGCGTCGCGGTTAATCATGTTGACTGACAGACCCCCCTTCGATTGGGCGCAGGTCGCAGATAAAGAGGAGGCCGCGCGCCTCCTCTCTTTTGCCCGCCCGCTGACCCTCAGCCCGAAAAGCTGCCTCTGGCATGCCGGCGACAGCCCGGATCTGCTGGTCAGGGTGGAGCAGGGGCTGCTGCGGGCCAAGCTGGTGCTGGAGGATGGCCGCGAGTACATCAAGGAGTTCTACTGGGAGGGGGACGAGTTTCTCGACTTTCACCACCTGCTCAGTGGCGAGCCGGCCCGCTACAGCGTGGAGGCGCTGGAGCCCTGCCATCTGCAGCTGTTCAGTCTGGCTGACCTGCGCCAGCTGCCCGGATGGCCGCGCTGGTACCAGCACCTGCTGGAGGTGCAGCTGCGCATCAAGGAGGAGAAGGAGCAGTTGCTGCTGACCGGCAGCCCGCAGGCGCGCTATCAGCACTTTCTCGACAGTTTTCCCGCACTCGATGCCAGAGTGCCGGATCACCAGATCGCCGCCTATCTCGGTATTACGCCCATCAGTCTGAGCCGCATTCGCAAACGGCTGAAAGAACTTAACAAAGGTTAATGCAGGGCGCTGGCGCCACGATTATGCTGGCAGGCCGAACTGATAAGGAGTTGCCGATGAACTGGATCCTGAAACCCTGGTCTGAACTGACCACTGACGAGTTGTATGAGTTGCTGGCGCTGCGGGCCGAGGTGTTCGTGGTGGAGCAGACCTGCCCCTTTCAGGATCTGGATGGACTGGATCGCCGCGAAGGGGTCTGGCACCTGCTCGGCTATCAGGGCGAGCTGCTGGCCGCCTATGCGCGGATCATGGCGCCCGGCATCGGCGATGAAAGTGGCGCCGCCATCGGTCGGGTGGTGACCTCACCCAAGGCGCGCGGCGGTGGTCTCGGTCATAAGCTGATCGGCGAGGCGGTCAAGGCGTGCGAGGCGCGCTGGCCGACTCACAGCATCTGGCTGGGGGCGCAGGCCCATCTGCAAGGCTTCTATGGCCAACACGGTTTTGTGGCGGAAGGGGAAGGCTATCTCGAAGATGATATCCCCCATATGGGGATGCGCAGAGTGGCGGCATAACCACTCGTCAGAGTGATTCAGAATGCAGAAGGGCCATCCCGCAGGATGGCCCTTCTCTTTATCGCTCGGCGATCACTTCTTCTTTTTCTTCTTGGCGGACTTCTTCTTGTCGACCGGCTTTTTCTTCTTCACCGGTACCCGCGCTTCCTTGTGTTTCGGGCGCAGCTCGTCGATCACCCGGCGCTTGAGGCGCTCTTCGGTGTAGCGCTCGATCTTGGCGACCATCGCCATGTCGTGGGCCTCCACCAGGCTGATGGCACAGCCACGGTTGCCAGCGCGGCCGGTACGGCCAATCCGGTGGACGTAGACATCGGCGCCGTAGGGCATGTCGTAGTTGATGACATGGCTGACGTTCGGCAGGTCGATGCCGCGGGCGGCGACGTCGGTGGCGATCAGGAAGGGCACTTCCCCTTCGTGGAACTTGCGGATCGACTCGATACGCTTGCTCTGCTCCATCTCGCCACGGATCCAGGCGCAGGAGATACCTGCAGCCTGCAGCTGGCCGGAGAGCTCCGCCAGACGCTCGCGAGTCTTGACGAAGATGATCGCCTTCTGGGTTTCCGGATCTTTCAGGATATGGGTCAGCAGCGCCAGCTTGTGGGCGGCGTCATCGGCCAGATGGATCCACTGGGTAATGGGGCGACGTTCGCTGCGCGGCGGCTCGGCGTGCAGCTCCACCGGATCCTTGAGGATCTCGTTGGCGAACTTCTCAAGGCCGGCCCCTTCCAGGGTGGCGGAGAAGAGCATGGTGTGCTTGCGGTAGCGCGCTTCGGCCACGATGCGGTTCACATCCTTGATGAAGCCCATGTCCAGCATGCGGTCCGCTTCATCCAGCACCAGCACTTCGATGTCGTGGCTCTCGAACTCCTCTTTCTCGATGTACTCGAGCAGACGGCCCGGGGTGGCCACGACGATGTCGGTGGTCTTGGTCAGGGCAGGCAGCTGCTCTTCATGGCTGACGCCGCCGATGATGGTTTCGATGCTGAGGTTGGTATGGGCCGCCAGCGCCTTGGCGTGGGCGGTCACCTGCAGCGCCAGCTCGCGGGTCGGGGTCAGGATCAGCATGCGGCAGGGGCCCGGCTTGCGGCGCGGGAAGTCCAGCAGGTGCTGGAGTGCCGGCAGCAGGAAGGAGGCAGTCTTGCCGGTACCGGTCGGAGCGGATGCCAGAATATCGCGGCCGTCCAGGGCTGGCTCCAGCACCATCTGCTGGATGGTGGTGGGGCGGGTGAATCCCATCTCGGCCAAGGCCCGGTTGAGGGCTGGGTGCAGGTCGAAATCATCAAAGGACTGGCTCATGGCAATACTCGGTCATTAAGGAAACGGCAGATTATAGGCGATTATCTCGTCGGCTCCTATTGGTGAGTGTGTCTTAGCCGCTATAATCGCCCACCATTTTTGCAGATGACGGGGGCCAGATGGGACGTAGTCGCGGATTTACCTTCAAACAGTTCCATATCAATCACGATCGCTGCGCCATGAAGGTGGGCACCGATGGCATTTTGCTCGGTGCCTGGGCGCCGGTCGAACAGGCGCGTCGAGTGCTCGATATCGGCACCGGCAGCGGCCTGATCGCTCTGATGCTGGCCCAACGCAGCAGATCTGACTGCCGTCTTGATGCGGTCGAGCTGGATATTAATGCGGCCAGTCAGGCGCGGGAGAATGCGGCTGCTTCTCCTTGGGCCGATCGGGTGAGCATCATAGAGAGTGCCATTCAGGATTATCAGGCCGACCCTTACGATCTTGTCGTCTCCAACCCTCCCTATTTCGTGGCAGGCCAGTCATTTAGCGATCCGGCGCGGGCGTTGGCCCGCCATACCGGCGCCCTCGACAGCCACGCATTACTGGCGGCCTGCAATCGTTTGCTGAGCCCGAACGGGCAGGTAGCGCTGGTGCTGCCGACGGCGATGGCCGATGAAATTTTATGCATTTCGGCGAATTATGATCTGCATGGCATTTGTTATACAGCTGTTATCACCAGAGAGGGTAAAGAGGCAAATCGTGTTTTATTGCTACTTGGCAGAGGATTAAACAGGTGTGAGAGGGGTGAAATTGTGATCCATTCTGCTGATGGGGCCTATTCCGACAGATATATCCAACTGACCAATCCCTTCTATTTGAAGATGTAAATTTCGTCTTGAACTATTTTTTCACGCCATTATGCTGGTTCCAGATCGAGCGCCCGCTCCAGACCAGCTAAAACCACTGGTTGCGATGAAAAAACATGCGGGGCTCTTTTTTTATACCCCCTGAACACACCCGGTCAGCGACCGATAAAAACTATAACAAGCAATAATTTACAAGACAGACGAGGTTGAACTTGACGAAATCACTCACATTGTCCGATGTACTCGGATTAGGGTTTATGACCTTCGCCTTCTACCTGGGCGCCGGTAACATCATTTTCCCGCCGTTGGCCGGTTACATGGCTGGTGAGCACCTCTCCCTGGCGATGTTTGGCTTCCTGGTCACTGCCGTGGGCCTGCCTCTGGTGACCATTCTGGCCGTGGCGAAAGCCGGTAACGGCTGGGCTGGCATGACCAAACTGCTGCCTGCCGGTGTCGCGACTGCGCTGGCCGTTGCCATCTACATCATCATCGGCCCGGCCTTTGCCGCGCCCCGTACCGGTCTGGTTGCCTACGAGATGGGCCTCAAGCCGTTCATCGGTGATATGGGGCAAGCGGGTCTGGCGGCCTATACCGTGATCTTCTTTGGTGTGGCCATTCTGGTCTCCATGAACCAGGGCAAGCTGATGGACGCCATCGGCAAATACCTTACTCCGGTACTGATGCTGCTGCTGCTGACTCTGGCTATCGGGGTATTCGTAGCACCGCAAGGCTCCATGCCTGATGCGTCCGGTGACTATCAGAACAGCCCCTTCGTGAAAGGGATCCTAGAAGGCTACAACACCATGGACACCCTGGCGTCCCTGATGTTTGGCGCCCTGATCGTCGACCTGCTGCGCCAGAAAGG
>NZ_JAAKNE010000125.1:0-12646 GCF_049170755.1 Aeromonas sp. 604176 | reverse complement strand
GCCAAGCGCAAGGACATTCTCAACATGCTGGGTGAGCGGATCAGCCAGATCGGTCGCCAGCAACAGCACTTCGATCTGCTCGACGAGCAGATCCTGGCCAACATGGCGAGCATCTACAGCGATCTTATCAGCCCCATCGGGCCGCGCATTCAGGTGGCAGGCACCCCGCTGTTCCTGCAGCAGCCGCTGGTGCAGCACAAGGTGCGCGCCCTGCTGCTGGCAGGCATTCGTGCCTGCGTGCTGTGGCGTCAGCTCGGTGGCAGCCGCACCCAAATCATCTTCGCTCGCAAGAAGATGGTGGAGCTGGCCAAACGTTACTAATCATCGGCTCGCGCGCGGGCAAGCGAGGTCGACATCAGGGTGAACAGCCGCACATCCGCCTTGATGACAACTCAGCCCCACGCGCGAGTGGATACGGATCCCCCACACAAATCATCAGGAGTTCACCCCATGGAGCTGTCCGCGCTGACTGCTGTTTCCCCGATTGACGGTCGTTATGGCGACAAGGCCGATGCCCTGCGCCCTATCTTCTCCGAATTCGGCCTGCTGCGTTTTCGCGTCGAAGTCGAGGTGCGCTGGTTGCAAAAACTGGCCAGCCACGCCGGGATCCCGGAAGTCCCTGCCCTGAGCGCGGCCGCCAACGCCCTGCTCGATGGCATAGTCAGCAACTTCAACGAGAGTGACGCCGCCCGTATCAAACAGATCGAGCGCACCACCAACCATGATGTGAAAGCGGTGGAGTACTTCCTCAAAGAGAAAGTCGAAGTGAACCCGGAGCTGGCGGCTGTCAGCGAGTTCATCCACTTCGCCTGCACCTCGGAAGACATCAACAACAACTCCCACGGTCTGATGCTGAAAACCGCTCGCGAAGAGGTCATCAAGCCTTATTGCGAGAAACTGATCAGCGAGCTCAAGCGTCTGGCTCACGAGTACCGTGACATGCCGCTGCTCTCCCGTACCCACGGCCAGCCGGCGACCCCGAGCACCATGGGCAAGGAGATGGCCAACGTCGCCTACCGTCTGGAGCGCCAGTTCAAGCAGATCATGGCGGTGGAGATCCTCGGCAAGATCAACGGTGCGGTCGGCAACTACAACGCCCACCTCAGCGCCTACCCGGATGTGGACTGGCACCAGTTCTCCGAGGAGTTTGTTACCTCCCTAGGCCTGACCTGGAACCCCTACACCACCCAGATCGAGCCGCACGACTACATCGCCGAGCTGTTCGACGCCATGGCTCGCTTCAACACCATCCTGATCGACTTCGACCGCGATGTGTGGGGTTACATCTCCCTGGGTCACTTCAAGCAGCGCACCATCGCGGGGGAAATCGGCTCCTCCACCATGCCGCACAAGGTCAACCCCATCGACTTCGAGAACTCCGAAGGCAATCTGGGTCTGGCCAACGCCGTGTTCCAGCATCTGGCGAGCAAGCTGCCCATCTCCCGCTGGCAGCGTGATCTGACCGACTCTACCGTACTGCGCAACCTGGGTGTGGCGGTGGGTTACTCCCTGATTGCCTATCAGGCGACCCTCAAGGGTATCTCCAAGCTGGAAGCCAACGACGCCGCCATGGCCGCCGATCTGGATGCCAACTGGGAAGTGCTGGCCGAGCCGATCCAGACCGTGATGCGCCGCTACGGTATCGAGAAGCCCTACGAGAAGCTCAAGGAGCTGACCCGTGGTCGCCGCGTCGATGCCGAAGGGATGCGTACCTTTATCGACACCCTGGAGTTGCCGGAAGCGGTCAAGGTTGAGCTGAAGAAGCTGACCCCGGCCAACTATATCGGTGACGCCCAGCGTCTGGTTGATCTGCTGAAGTAAGCCAACCGGTTGTGACGAAGGGGCCCTGTGCACGATACGCCACAGGGCCCCTGTTATTTTCCCTGCCACGGCAGGATCCAGAGTGGCTTTTCCCAAGCCTCCCTTGGGCAAAACCTCTTTGCGAGACACGAGAAACAGCATGTACGAACTCAATCTGGATATCGCTCACTTCCTCGAGCACTACTGGCAGAAGCGCCCGCTCCTTATCAAGGGTGGCTTCAAGGACTTTCAGGATCCCATCAGCCCGGATGAGCTGGCGGGTCTGGCCATGGAAGAGGTGGTAGAGTCGCGCCTCGTCACCCGTTTCGACGGCAAGTGGGATGCGGCCCACGGTCCCTTCGAATCCTATGACCATCTGGGCGAAGAGAACTGGACCATTCTGGTACAAGCTTGCAACCACTGGGCTCCCGAGGTGAACGAGCTGGCCGTGCCGTTCCAGTTCATTCCGGGCTGGCGCTTTGACGATGTGATGGTGAGCTTCTCCACCCCCCATGCGGGTGTCGGCCCCCACATCGACAATTACGATGTGTTTATCACCCAGGGTCTGGGCAAACGCCACTGGCGAGTCGGCGATGCCAAGCCCCTCAACGAGTTCGCCGCCCACGCCGCCCTGCTGCACTGCGAGCCGTTCGAGGCGATCATCGACGTCATCATGGAGCCGGGTGACATTCTCTACATTCCGCCCGGATTCCCCCACGAAGGCTACGCCATCGAGCCCTCCATGAACTTCTCGGTGGGTTTCCGCGCACCGGATGCCAAGGCGCTTATCTCCTCCTTTGCCGATCATCTGATCGACAACGAGGTGCGTACCGAGCGTTACGGCGATGCCGATCTCAAGCCCCGCGCCCGTCACGGCGAGATCCAGCCCCACGAGCTGCACCGTCTGCGCGAGCTGATGCAGCAGGCCCTCGATGACGAGACCCTGTTCAAGGAGTGGTTCGGCACCATGATCTCCGAGGCCAAGCACGATCTGGACGTCAATCCGGTCGAGCCGGACTACAGTGCCGAGGAAGTGGCCGACCTGCTGACCCAGGGCGAGCCTGCCATCAAGGTGCCGGGTCTACGCACCGTCTGGTTTAGCGGCGAGAGCCAGCAGTGCTTCATCGACGGCGAAGCCTGGACTCTGCAGAGCGAAGATGCGGCAGCCATTTCGCTCTTGTGTGACAAGGACATCATCACTCAGGCCGATATGGTGGAGCTGGCCGATCAGGCTGGTTTCCTGCAACTGCTGACCCGTCTGGTCAACCGTGGTTACTGGTTCTTCAACTGATCCGGCAGTAACCGAAGGATAAAAAGGCGCCTTATGGCGCCTTTTTTGTCACTCAGAGGCGGTTCAATTAACAATCGATGCGCGAAGCTGAACCCACTCTTGATGAACCGACAGGTGGTCATTTATTGAACTAAAATGGATGGGTATCGTGCGTCCGTCCCTGTTCAAAAGAGAAGCGCCACCATGCAAATCACCTCCCGGCCCATGCCGCTGCCCGATTACGGCAAATATCCCTCCTCTCCCGCTGTCACACCCGAGCAGGTCAGTCAGGCCCGTAACGAAGCACTGACCAAGAAGGATGAAGTGCAGGCACAGAGCGAAGAGAGAGCAACGGCTCGCAGAGCCATGGCGGTCTCTTATACGGCTAACCAGCAAGATAAAGCCGTGGTGGAGCGCTACCTGGAGGCCAGCGGTCAGGAAAGCGACAGCAAGTCGGGCCCGAACACTGCTGAACTCTATCAGGCGACCAATCGCTACCAGCGCCAGCAGAATTTGAGTGACTACATGCAATTCCAGCAGAGCCCGCTCGCCCAGCAGATGGGTGACATGGTGGGTGAAGATAATCGCAAGGGCACCCAGCTCGACATCATTGCCTGAGCCAATTTGCTCGAATAAGCCCGGCAGGGACCAATACAAGATGAAAAAGCCCTCGATGAGGGCTTCTTCGTTATAGCTTGTCGCTGCGACGTCTCGCTATAAATGGGACACTTCTGCTTGCTCGTCGGGGAGTTCATCAAACAGCGGGTGATAGAGCACCTCACCCTGCACACCCGCAAAACCGCGCTCCTGTAGCTCCATCGCCATAAAGCAGTCGGCAGGCACCTCATAGATGCAGTGGAGGCCAAACTCGCTGGCCGGGCGGAAACCGAAACGGCTGTAATAGGCCGGATCCCCAAGTACAACCACCCCTTTCCAGTCCATCTCAAGCGCCGTATCAAGCCCTTCACGGATGAGATCAGAGCCAATCCCCTGACCTTGCCAGTCGGGATGAACCGCGACCGGCGCCAGACCGAGCCAGGGCCCTTCCATGCCGTTAATGGTGATCGGGCTTAGCATCAGGTGCCCCATGAACTCGTACTCTTCCTCTTCGACCATGGTCACCACGGCAGCGCCACATTCGCGCAGGCGGTTGACCAGTTCGGCCTCATCGGAACGACCGAAGGCGGCACTCAGCAGCTCATAGACCGGCAGCATGTCACCGGGGCGCTCGGTTCTCAACATCAGGTATTACTCCTCGTACAGCAGAGCGGGCATTATTCCACACAACGGCTGGTCATTCTGAGTACCTTTGTCCAAAAATGGGAGGGTGCACTCAGGAAAACGAGCGGCAAAATGCAGCTGCAAGGCGGTTAGCGTCGCCGGGGTGACCCTGTTCATCGCCTCGCGGTAGGCAAGCCAGAGGGCGGGAGCCTCCCGCGCCAACCGTTCAAAGGTCAGTTCGGGCGTTTGATGCCAACAGCCATCCAGCTCGTCGACCAGCTCCGGCAGCTCCACCAGCAGCCGTAACTGCTGATAGCGTATCTGCGGCGAGTCACCGTTGCCGCCCAGCGCCTGCGCCATCAATTGGTTGAACCAGTGGCGCCGTGATGCGCGCTCCTCGCGGCTGAGCAGATCGGGCCCCTGCCGCTGCAGCGCGGCCAGTTGCAGCAACCACGCCAGCCCCTGTTCATCCCTCTCTTTCAGCAAGACGCCGCCAAGATGGGACAACTGCTCCGGTTCGGCCTGCTCCAGCAGTTTGACGGGGTAACAGTGCAGCTCCAGAGACCTCTCAAGATGCGGCGGGCAGCGAATAGAGCAGGACTCCTCCCCCGCGCCCCTCTCATTCACAAAGAGCGAGATGGCCAGCTTGCCGTTGGCACTCTGCCGACCCAACGTTACAGGATCCCACAGGATCACCACGGCGATCCGCTCATCAGCAAGCCAGCAGGCAATCTCCTCGGCCAAGGGATTGGGTAAGGAGGGTGCGCGATCCAGTCGCCAGTAGCTCACCTCGCACGGCTGGCGACCACTGATATGGCGCCGCCCGCGATAGTGCATGCCCAGTTTTGCCATCACCCGGCCGGAGGCTAAATTGTCTGGCATATGGCGAGCCGTCAGCGCAGGCAGTTTAAGTTGGTCAAAGGCGAACGCTTTGACCAATCTTGCTGCCCGAGTCGCCAGACCGCGATTTTGCCAGGGCACGCCCACCCACCAGACCAGCTCGCCATTCCAGTGCACGGAGATCACCCCAAGCAACGCCGCACCTTGCTCCTCTGGCAAGGTGATGGCCCAGCTCCAGCCAAGGCCAAGCGCCGCCTTGCGCCAGCTGAGCGCCAGCCAGTCGCGGGCCCCCTCCGGCGGATAGGGGTGAGGAATATTGAGGGTGTAGCGGGCCAGCGCCTCATCGCTGCAATAGCGCACTATCTCGCGCTCATCGGCGGCCTGCAGTGGTCGCAGCACGACGCCTGATAGCGGATGCCCCTCAGCCAGGGTCGGCGCCGTCACGCGGCGCGCCAGCAGGCGATTGAGCACGGCGCCCAAATCGGCCTCGGGGGTGAGCGGCAGATCGGCCCCCACAGGGCCAAGGGTGAGCAGTCCCTGCTCCCTGGCGAGGGTCAATAGGGAAGTAGAGGCGCTGATCAGGATCTGGCGGCTGGGATCAACATGAAAATCCACCAGCAGATCCCCATCGAGCCAGGCAGCCAGCAGAGCCCCCGGGCAGAGCACCCCGTCAGGAGGACTGCTCGCCCAAGGAGCATCGGTTTGATCGAGGGCGGCGGCCGCCTCTTTGCCCAGCAGCAGCTGCCAGCGATGACCTTGCTGCTGCCAGTGCAGCAACAGCGCAGCCCACTGCGGTTGCCACAGACTGGCCTCGATCAGCAATTCCATCAGCTGGCCTGACAGGCCGCTGGCAGCGTCAGATGGCGGGGATGGGCTTCGATACGGGCGATCCAGCTACGGATAGCTGGCCACCCCTGCAGAGAGAAGATCCCCTCCTCTGCCACATGGGTGTAGGCATAAAGGGCGATATCGGCGATGGTCGGCGCATCACCGCACAGGTAGGAGCTCTGTTTCAGCTGCTGCTCCATTACCGCCAGCGCCTTCTCGCCACCGGCTTTCAGACCGTCGAGCCGCGCCTCCTGCGACTCGGGTCGGCCGAGATAGTGAACGATAAAGCGGGCCACCGCGATGTAGGGCTCATGGCTGTACTGCTCAAAGAACATCCATTTGAGCACCTCGGCCTGCTGGCGCGGATCGGTTGGCCACAAAGACGAGCCCTGCGCCAGATAGAAGAGGATGGCATTGGATTCCGCCAGCGTATCGCCCTGGCCAATCTCCAGCACCGGGATCTTGCCGTTGGGGTTCTTGGCCAGAAATGCGGGGGTACGGGTATCCCCCGCCTGAATATCCACCTCAACCCACTCGAGGGGCAGCTCCAGCCAGCGGGCCAGCAGCCACACCTTGTAACAGTTGCCGGAACGCAGATCACCATACAGACGCATACACACTCCTTGTGAAAACAGAATTGAACAGCGCGCTCAGGGTGCCAGACGCTCGATATGCCAGCCATCCCCGTCGCGGGTGTAGTAGAAGCGGTCGTGCAGCCGGTGCTCGCCCCCCTGCCAGAACTCCACCGTCTCGATCACCACCCGGAATCCGCCCCAGAAGCTCGGCAGCGGCACTTCGCCATTGGCAAACTTCTGCTTGAGCTCGAGGAACTTGGCCTCCAGCACGCCCCGGGCCGAGATGCGGGTCGACTGTTTGGAGACCCAGGCAGCGATCTGGCTATCCTTGGGACGACTGTGGAAATACTTCATCACCTCGAAGGTGCTCATCTTCTCCACCCGACCGGTCACATGTACCTGACGGTCGAGCGTATGCCAGGGAAAGAGCAGGCTGATACGGGGATTGCCTTCCAGCTGCTGCGCCTTGCGGCTGCCCATGTTGGTGTAAAAGACCATCCCCTGGGCGTCGTAGTGCTTGAGCAGCACGGTGCGCTGCCAGGGCTGACCATCGGCATCCACCGTCGCCACCACCATGGCGGTGGGATCGGTCAGTTTGGCCTCACAAGCCTGCGCCAACCACTTCTCGAACAGCGCCAGCGGCTCGGCCGGCAGATCGGCCCGGTGCAGCCCGCCACGGGAGTATTCACGACGCAGATCAGCAACATCCATCATCTTGATTTTCCTTCAAATAAATAATGGTTCCACGACCATCAAGAGAGTGACGCAGGCATTGTGCTCCGCTCATCTGCCAGTGACAAGCCATAACACAGCGGGGAGGCAACTGCCTCCCCGCTGTGCTTACCTGCGCACTATTACCTCTCAATTATCTCTCAATCGCCTCCGGCATGCACTTTTCCAGCATCCGCCGGTTATATCGTGTGGCATAGTCAATCCGCTGCTCAAACTCCGCCTCCTTGCCCATCTCAATCACATCGCCGAACCCTTTCAGATAACGGACTCCGCACCGGGTTCTCGCTTCTGCTTGCAATGACTCCACAACCCCCGGGGCCATGCCGCCACGCCCGCCGCGCACGATGAGCCGATAATCCTGAGCAGCAAGACTCTCATCTATTGCCTCGGTCAGTGATGCGGCCACAACAGGCGCTGCGCAGATATGCAGAAACAGCAAACTGACGGCTAACCGTAATACCTGCGCCATCCGGCTGCCCCTCCCATCAGGATGATCACAATGATACTCACCGCACCACCACCGCCGCCACCCGTATTGTTGTCGGTAATGACAGTTGCACTTTCCGTAGTGGCCGACGCATTACCTCTTATCCCATTGATAGAGAAAAAAATATTATTGCTGCATGCCAGCTTCAGCCTAGCCGTGCTGATCAACGGTGCAGGCAACACCACACTGGCCGAACCGTTATTGACAAGCCCGCTTGCCAGCGTAGTCCAGCTAGAACCGCCATTCTGTGTCAGTGCCAAATCCACGCTGGGACAGTTGATAGGAGGCTGATCAGTCCCAGCAACATTCCATGTCACTAGCTGAGTGCTACCCGCCACCATGGCGCCAATCTGCGGGGCTGTGATGGCAAATGCCGCGCCGGTATTGATCACCTGCACCACCATCTCATCACTGCTGACCGCCCCCTGACCATCACGTACGGTAAGGCGGAACTGGAGATTGCGATTGGTCGCTGGCCACGCCTCCCCTTTGGCCAGCACACCCGTGATCAGCGAGCTCATGGCAGGCAAGGTTCGGCGGGGATCCGAAGTTGGCGAGACAAAGCGAAACAGCGGGCGTGACCCATCATCCACCATGGTGGCCAAACTGCTGGATGCGTTGCCCAGATCCACCTGCTCCCAGGTGTAACTCAAGGCATCTCCATCCAGATCCAGCGCGCTGCCGCCAAGGGTGAAAGGGGTATTGGCCGGGATCACGCGATCAACACCCGCATCTACGACCGGCGCATTATTGGCAAGTGCTAGGTCGGTGCCGCAGGAGGGTAAATAGGCCATCAAGGTACGCATCTGCTCGATCGACTTGCTGTGCAAGAAAGGTGCGCTGTTAACCTGCAGATTCTCCTCACCACAGATCCCGGCATAGGCCATGATGGTCGAGCCACTGCCCGGCTCCCAGGCTGAGCTAGCCTTGCGACCTGTCGCACAACTGTCGGCCATGCCATTGAAGGAGTGCTCGGCCCCCAGCTGGTGCCCCAATTCGTGAGCCACATAATCAATAAAGAATGCATCGCCGATAGGCTGTGACCCTCCGGTCATGCCCCGTGAACGGCTAAACGGGTTACAGAGGGATCTCAGGGTCGCCACCCCGCCGCCTGATGTCGCCAGCAGATGGCCCAAATCAAAGGATGGATTCAACAGCAAATCCTGTTGGACCTGATTGATGGCAATATCCTGAGTCGAGTTGGTGAAAGGATCCGTCGCCGGATCAGTGAAAATCACCTTGTCTGTATCGGCTGCAAGCTGAAACTCGGCCCCCACATCACGGCGATAGATTTCATTGACCCGATTAAGCAGTGTTGCAATAGCAGAGAGTGCAGCAACCTTGGTACCACCATGATACTGGGTATATTCTCCGGTTGCCGAGATGGCGATGGTATAGCGCTTGCGCAAATTGCCATCGACCAGCACAGCTCGCTCACGCTCGATACCATGAGGATCAATCACCTGATCCACATCCTGTCGCCGCCAGGCATCTTGCTGTTCATAAACGGCATAGGAGAAACCATTCTGAAGCGGATCGACATAAAAGGTACGCCCCTGATGGGTAAACATACCGTGAAAACCATGTATGGTGACATCAAATCGGCCTGTATCCGCCGCCCGATCGATAGCCTTCCCACTGTAAGTATTGATAGATGGATAACGCTGGGCCAAAGGCTCCGGGAGCAAGGCATTGGGATGAACATCAAACTGCACCGTAGTGCCATCCGGCAGTGGCAAAGTCAACACACTGGCGAGATGCCCGGGTTCAAAAGGCTTGTCAGGAACCACCACTCTGACCTTTTCAGCTCGCACATCATAGATCCCTCCCCTTTCCAAGTTTTCATCCATGAAGGTCCACTGTGGTTCTGCTGCAACCTGAACAGACAAACTGGTGATAATCACCGCAATGCCATGCTTCATAGAGCCTCCTTGCCCTACCTTGGTGACAACAAGTATGGTGCAGCGTCAATTGACGATCTGCGTGACAGACAGAAAAGAAAATTCGCACAAAACTTCTGTCACGCTGAGACATCGTGCTACACCCACGCTCCCCATCTCAGGCGATACAGACTGACCCCATTCAACAACGGAAAAAAGTGAAGGCGCCATTGGCGCCTTCACGGATAGATAGGGGGCTGAATATCCCCCCATTTGGATTGGTTCGTTGGCGTATTACTGCTTATCCGCGCCCGATGCTATCGGGCAATGAATCACCATGCGCCGGTTAAACTCGCTGGCGTAGGCACTCAGTTTGGCATGCGTTTCGTGCTGGCCGGGCCTGATGACATCACCCAGCCCATCAAGATAACGCACCCCACAGCGTCCCTTAGCCTCCTCCTGCTGCTCGGCTGCAATACCGGGGGCGAACTCTCCCCGCCCCGCGATCACGATGAGGCGGTAATCCTGCCTGGCAAGGTTTGCACTCAGCTCCTGCTCCAGGGTGCTGGCATCGACCCGACAACCGCCGAGCATGGCAAGCAGCAACAGGGGGATTCCCCTCATGTGCGCCTCCGTTGCCAGCCAAGCAGCGCCAGTGCTAGCGTCCACAATCCGAGCACCCCGCCACCACCACCGCCACCTGAATTAGAGCCACCTTGCACCAGAGGCAATTTGAGGGGACTGATGGCAAAGAAGATATTGTCGCTGCATGCCACTTTCAGCCTGACGCTGCTGGTGAGATCGGCAGGCAACGTTACCGTTGCTGCGCCGTTATTGGGTTGTCCGGCGGCGAGCATTGTCCAGCTTACGCCCTCATCCTGGGTCACCGAGATATCCACCTTGCTGCAACTGATCGGCGCCAGAGTTGTGCCCGCCACATCCCATGCCACTGCCTGACTGGCCCCCGGAGTGAGAGTCACCCCGTAAAACGGGTTGGTGATGCGAAATGCTGTGCCGGTATTGACCACCTGCACCTTCATGTCATCGCTGGCAACGCCACCCTGACCATCTCGCACCGTCAGTCTGAAATTGAGATCCCGGTTGGTGGTCGGCCAGGCCTCTCCTTTGGCAAGCGTGCCGGAGAGCAGGGATGGCAAACTCGGCAGGATCCGCTCCGGCGATGCCGTGGGAGAGACAAAACGAAACAGCGGCCGGGAGCCATCGTCAACCATGGTAGCGACGCTGCTCGATTCGGTGCCTTTGTCGATCTGCTCCCAGTTGAAGAGCAGAGGGTTACCATCCAGATCCGCCCCCGCCCCCTTCAGGGCAAAGGGCGTATTGGCCGGGATCACATAATCGTTGCCGGCCGCAACCTGCGGAGCATTATTGCTCAACGCGAGCGTGGTTCCGCAGGTCGATACGCTCGCCATATGAGCTCGCATCTGCTCGATGGACTTGCTATGGAAATAGGGATCGCTGTGTGGCTGGATATTCTCCTCACCGCAGATGCCGGCATAGGCCATGATGGAGCTGCCACTGCCCGGCTCCCAAGCTTGCTCCTCAGCACGGTTACCCGCACCACAATTGCCGGTCGTGCCGTTGAAGGTATGCTCGGCACCAAACTGGTGGCCAATTTCATGGGCCACATAGTCTATAAAGAAAGCATCACCGACTGGTTCTTTTGAACCCGTCATGCCAGATGACTTGGCGCCATAGGCGTAATAGGGTGGCAGGGTATCAACACATAACACCCCCAAACTCGCCAAACCACCGCCTCCAGTATTGAGGACATGGCCGATATCAAATGCCCCCACATCCCCGGCAGCAAACGCCTGAGCCTGCACATCTACGTTCAGATCAGCATCCGCATTGGTGTTATCAAAGGGATCGCTGGCCGGATCGGTAAAGACCAGGTTGTCATTGCCACTGGCCAATACAAACTCGGCCCCCACATCCTGTTGATAGACCTGATTCACCCGGTTGAGCAGGGTTGTGATGGCCGCCATGGTCAGAACCCTGGAGCCTCCGTGGTATCGGGTATATTCCCCCGTCGCCGAAATGGCGATGGTGTAGCGCTTACGCACATTACCATCCACCTGCACCCTTTGCTGCAACGCCCTGTCGGCATCATGGCCAAGCACCTTGTCCGCCTCATCCTCCAAGCGACTATGGGCATCCTGCTGGTAATAGACGGCATACCCTTCGGCATTGCGCAGCGGATCGACAAACACCATCTTGCCCTGATGGCTGAACATGGCATGGAAACCCTGTGGCCCCAGATCGAAGCGCCCCGTCTCTATCGGATGCGCCGGGTTGTACCCCTTGAAGGTGCGGATCTGCGGATACTTGGCGGCAAGATCTGCAGGCAGCAAGTCGTAGGCTTCCAGAGCAAAGGTGACCTCCCCCCCATCGGGTAGCGGCAAGGTCAGCTTGTTGGCTCCCGCTTGCAACCCGGCAAAATAGTCGAGAGGCACCTTGGCTACCCGGAACTGATGGGCCCGCACCTCATAGCCCTCATCTGCTGTTGCTCTGGCTGCAACCGTGCCCCATTCGCTGGCCATCAGGCTGGTTGAGCCCAGCATACTGGCCATCAGCAAGGCAACCGTAGAGTATTTCGTCACATGCATTGTTTTTAGTCCTTGTATTAATGCAATCGCCTGAATTGCGGCCTGTACTTTATTTTTATTCGGCCACATCAATACAAAGCTGAAGCAACCCTTTCCACCATTCCCGAGTGGGAGTGTTGCGCCAACCCCGTCTAACCCCTATCATTGCGCGGATTTGTCAATTTTAGAACTGCCCCTCTTCACAAAGGTGCGGTTCATCTTTATCTGGCCAAGGTTAATCTCATGCTCAAATCCCCACTGTTGCCCCGTTTCGGGGATCTGGTCGTTGCCATTGTTGACGATGTGCTCGGTCAGGGTCTTACCCTCGACCGCGCTTATGCCCGTCACTTCTCCGGCATCGAACTCAAACCGCAAGAACAGGCAAGGATTGCCCTGGTCACCGGCGA
>NZ_JAAKNE010000124.1:0-12704 GCF_049170755.1 Aeromonas sp. 604176 | reverse complement strand
AATACGTTGGCCAAGAGGCGGCGGTAACGCTTCGGATGGCAACAAACAACCGCCGCAAGTTCAAAGGCGTAATCAAAGCCGTGCAGGGCGACATGATCACTCTGACGGTAGATGGTAAGGACGAAGTGTTGGCTTTCACCAATATCCAAAAAGCGAACATTGTGCCGAACTTTGGTTAACGAGGCTATCGGATATGAATAAAGAGATTTTGCTGGTCGTTGACGCAGTATCCAACGAGAAAGCTGTACCCCGCGAGAAGATCTTCCAGGCTCTGGAGACTGCGCTGGCGACTGCGACCAAGAAGAAATATGAAGGCGAGATTGAAGTGCGCGTTGAAATCGATCGCAAGACCGGTGACTACGACACCTATCGCCGTTGGGTGGTGATTGCGGATCAAGCCGCAATGGAGAACCCTTATGCCGAGATCACTCTGGAAGCAGCCCAAATCGAGCAGCCGGAGATCCAGATCGGTGAGTACGTTGAAGACCAGATCGATTCTGTCACCTTCGACCGTATTACTACCCAGACTGCCAAGCAGGTTATCGTGCAGAAAGTGCGCGAAGCCGAGCGTTCACAAGTAGTTGATCAGTTTAAAGATAAAGAAGGCACCATCATCAGTGGTGTGGTCAAGAAGAGCAACCGCGACAACGTCATCCTGGATCTGGGCAGCAATGCTGAAGCCGTGATCTTCCGTGATGACATGCTGCCGCGTGAAACCTTCCGCCCGGGCGACCGTGTCCGTGGCCTGCTCTATGCAGTGCGTCCGGAAGCCCGTGGTTCCCAGCTGTTTGTCAGCCGTTCCAGCCCGGACTTCCTGAAAGAGCTGTTCCGTATCGAAGTACCGGAGATCGGTGAAGAAATGATCGAAATCATGGGCGCTGCCCGTGATCCGGGTTCCCGCGCCAAGATCGCGGTGAAGACCAACGATCGTCGTATCGACCCGATCGGTGCCTGTATCGGTATGCGTGGCGCCCGTGTGCAAGCTGTCTCCGCCGAGCTGAGCGGTGAGCGCGCTGACATCGTGCTGTACGATGACAACCCGGCCCAGTACGTGATCAATGCCATGGCACCTGCCGATGTGGCCTCCATCATAGTTGATGAAGACAACCACACCATGGATATCGCCGTGGAAGCTGCCAACCTGGCTCAGGCCATCGGTCGCAATGGTCAGAACGTGCGTCTGGCCTCCCAGCTGACCGGTTGGGAGCTGAACGTGATGACCGTTGAGGACATGCGTGCCAAGCACCAGGCCGAAAACGACCGCATCATGAACCTGTTCACCAGCACCCTGGACATTGACGACGATTTCGCCGGTCTGCTGATGGAAGAGGGCTTCTCTACCCTGGAAGAGATCGCCTTTGTACCGGTCAACGAGCTGCTGGCTATCGACGGTCTGGATGAAGACATGGTCGAAGAGCTGCGCAAGCGCGCCAAAGATGCCCTGACTACCAAGGCACTGGCCAAAGAAGAGTCTTTCGATGGCGTTGAGCCGTCCGAAGAGCTGCTCAATCTGAACGGTCTGAGCCGCGAACTGGCTTACGCTCTGGCGGGCCGTGGCGTGGGCACCCTGGAAGATTTGGCTGAGCAAGGTATTGATGACCTTGCTGGTATTGAAGGGCTGACTGCCGAGAAGGCAGGTGAGCTCATTATGGCTGCTCGCAATATCTGTTGGTTCGGAGAAGAGCAGTCTTAAGTAAGATCAAACGGAGGAAAATGAATGGCAGAAGTATCAGTCAAACAACTTGCCACTGACATCGACACACCGGTTGATCGTCTTCTCCAGCAGTTTGTCGATGCCGGTATCAGCAAGAGCAAGGCCGACGACATGGTCAGCGAGTCTGAAAAGCAGACTCTTCTGGCGCACCTGAAGAAACAGCATGGAGGTGACGAGGTCGCCGCTCCTGCCCGCATGACTTTGCAGCGCAAGACCAAGAGCACCATCAGTGTTCAGGGAACCGGCGGCAAGAACAAAGAAGTGCAGGTGGAAGTTCGCAAATCTCGCACCTATGTAAGACGCTCGGCGCTGGAAGAAGAACAGCGTCAGGCGGAAGCCGAGGAAAAAGCGCGTTTGGAAGCAGAAGAAAAAGCTCGTCGCGAAGCCGAAGAGAAGGCTCGCCTCGACGCTGAAGAGAAGGCTCGCCGTGAGGCTGAGCAGGCTCGTCGTGAAGCTGAGGAAAAGGCGCGGATCGAGGCACAACAAAAGGCTCGACAGGCTCAACAGCCCGCCAAAGCAGCCAGTAGCACAGCTCAGCAAGAGGCAGAAAAGATGGCCAAGCGCGAAGCAGAAGAACTGAAGCGCCAACAGGAACAGACAGCTTTGAAAAAAGCTGAAGAACTCGCCGCGAAGAAAGCCGAAGAGGCTCGCATCATGGCGGAACAGAACGCAGCCCGCTGGGCTGAAGAAGAAGCCGCTCGTGCAAAAGAGAGCAGCGATTATCACCTGACTACCAACAAGCATGCGCAAGCTGCAGAAGACGAGCTGGATCGCAAAGAAGAGACCAGCCGCCGTACTGCCGCCGCCGCTGTCAAGGCCCCGAAAAAGGCGGGTCGTCGCGATGATGATCGCAATGATCGCAACTCCCGTGATCCGCGTGCCCGTAAAGGCAAACGTGGCAAGGTCGCTACCCCGAACGCCATGAAGCATGGCTTCAACAAGCCGGCTGCCGTGGTGAACCGCGACGTTGTCATCGGCGAGACCATCACAGTGGCCGAGCTGGCCAACAAGATGGCCGTCAAGGGCGTTGAAGTCATCAAGGCGATGATGAAGATGGGTGCCATGGCCACCATCAACCAGGTGATTGACCAAGAGACCGCTCAGCTGGTCGCCGAGGAGATGGGTCACAAGGTTGTGCTGCGTCGTGAGAATGAGCTGGAAGAGGCGGTACTGTCCGATCGTGACGAGACCTCCGAAGCCAAGCCGCGCGCACCTGTCGTTACCATCATGGGTCACGTTGACCACGGTAAGACCTCGCTGCTGGACTACATTCGTAAAGCCAAGGTTGCTGCTGGCGAAGCCGGTGGTATTACCCAGCATATCGGTGCTTACCACGTCCAGACCGACAGTGGCATGATCACCTTCCTGGATACCCCGGGTCACGCGGCGTTTACCTCCATGCGTGCTCGTGGTGCCAAGGCGACCGACATCGTGGTCCTGGTTGTTGCAGCTGACGACGGCGTGATGCCGCAAACCATCGAAGCAATCCAGCACGCCAAGGCGGCCGGTGTGCCGCTGGTTGTTGCGGTCAACAAGATCGACAAGCCTGAAGCGGATCCGGATCGCGTCAAGACCGAGCTGGCCCGTTACAACGTCATGTCCGAAGATTGGGGTGGAGACTGCCAGTTCGTGCACGTATCTGCCAAGTCCGGTCAGGGTATCGACGATCTGCTGGAAGCCATCCTGATCCAGGCTGAAGTACTGGAGCTGAAAGCGGTGGTTGACGGTATGGCCAACGGCGTCGTGATCGAATCCTTCCTGGATAAAGGTCGTGGTCCGGTTGCTACCGTACTGGTACAAGAAGGTACTCTGCGTCAGGGCGACATCGTTCTGTGTGGTCTCGAGTACGGCCGTGTTCGCGCCATGCGTGACGAACTGGGTCGCGAGATCAAGGAAGCGGGTCCGTCCCTGCCGGTGGAAATCCTGGGTCTCTCCGGCGTTCCCTCTGCCGGTGACGAAGCCACTGTTGTCCGTGACGAGAAGAAAGCCCGTGAAGTGGCGCTCTATCGTCAGGGCAAGTTCCGCGAAGTCAAGCTGGCTCGCCAGCAGAAGGCCAAGCTGGAAAACATGTTCGCCAACATGACCGAGGGCGAAGTGTCCGAAGTAAACGTGGTGATCAAGGCCGACGTACAAGGTTCTGTGGAAGCGATCTGCGATGCGCTGGTCAAACTCTCCACCGACGAAGTGAAGGTGAAGATCGTGGGTTCCGGCGTAGGTGGTATCACCGAAACCGACGCGACCCTGGCTGCTGCTTCCAGCGCCATCCTGGTTGGTTTCAACGTCCGTGCCGACGCGTCTGCGCGCAAGGTCATCGAATCCGAGAGCCTGGATCTGCGTTACTACTCCGTCATCTATGACCTGATCGACGAAGTGAAGCAGGCCATGAGCGG
This sequence comes from Aeromonas sp. 604176, assembly GCF_049170755.1. Lineage (NCBI taxonomy): Bacteria > Pseudomonadati > Pseudomonadota > Gammaproteobacteria > Aeromonadales > Aeromonadaceae > Aeromonas > Aeromonas sp. 604176. The sequence goes on along the minus strand of NZ_JAAKNE010000124.1, from coordinate 8,600 downwards.
CAAGCTGGCCCCTGAGTATCGTCAGGAGATCATCGGTCTGGCCGAAGTGCGTAGCGTCTTCAAGTCTCCGAAGTTCGGCGCAGTTGCCGGTTGTATGGTTACCGAAGGTGTGGTCAAGCGTTCCAACCGTATCCGCGTTCTGCGTGACAACGTGGTTATCTATGAAGGCGAGCTGGAATCCCTGCGCCGCTTCAAGGATGACGTCAACGAAGTTCGCAACGGCTACGAGTGTGGTATCGCGGTCAAGAACTACAACGACGTGCGTGAAGGCGACCAGATCGAAGTTTACGAGACTGTTGAAATCCAACGGACTCTGTAAGCCGAGAGTTAGACAAAATAGGGGGCCGCGGCCCCCTTTTATCGCAGGATAGAATATGGCCAGAGAATTCAGCCGGACCCGTCGGGTCGGACAGCAGATCCAGCGTGAAATCGCGCTGATCCTGCAGCGCGAGGTGAAAGACCCGCGCATCGGCATGGTGACTGTTTCCGATGTGGAAGTGTCCCGTGACCTCAACTATGCCAAGATTTACGTCACCTTCTTGCAGCTGGAAAATGATGCCGAGCGCATCAAGGAAGGCTTGCAGGGTCTGACCGAAGCAGCCGGATATATCCGTAGTCTGCTGGGCAGTGCCATGCGTCTGCGCGTGGTGCCCGAGCTGCGTTTCTACTACGACCAGACCCTGGTCGAGGGGATGCGTCTCTCCAACCTGGTGACCAACACTGTGCGTGAAGACAAGCGTCGCATGGCCGAATCCGGCCGTGATGAAGAAGCTGAATCCGCACCGGATGACACGACTGAGGATAAAGCCTGAGATGACCCGAAGACGTCGTTTCAAGGGCCGTGATGTGCACGGCATTCTGCTGCTGGACAAGCCGACCGGCCTGACCTCCAACGATGTGTTGCAGAAGGTCAAGCGCATCTACAACGCCGCCAAGGCCGGTCACACCGGCGCACTGGATCCGCTGGCGACCGGCATGCTGCCGATCTGCCTCGGCGAGGCCACCAAGTTCTCCCAGTATTTGCTGGAAGCGGACAAGCGCTATGAGGTGACCGCCAAACTGGGCGAGCGCACCAACACCAGCGACTCTGATGGTGAGGTGGTCTCCACCCGTCCAGTGAACGTGGCTGTCGGTACCCTGATTGAGGCGCTGGACCAGTTCCGCGGCCCCATCATGCAGGTGCCCTCCATGTACTCTGCGCTCAAGCACAACGGCCGTCCGCTCTACGAATATGCCCGCGAAGGCATCGAGATTGAGCGTGAAGCCCGTCCCATCACCGTATTCGAGCTCAAACTGCTGAGCTTCGAAGGTGATGAAGTGCGCCTTGAAGTGCACTGCAGCAAAGGCACCTACATCCGCTCTCTGGTGGATGATCTGGGTGAAGTGCTGGGTTGTGGCGCCCACGTGACCCAGTTGCGTCGTACCCAGGTGGCCAGCTATCCGTACGAGCGGATGCTGACGCTGGAGCAACTCGAGTGCATCTTCGAGCAGGCCAAGGCCGAGAGCATCCCGCCGCGCGAGCAGCTGGATCCGCTGTTGCTGCCGATGGACACCGCCGTAGCAAGCTTGCCCGAGGTGAACATGCTGGCGGTTGTGGCTGCCTATGTGAATCAGGGCCAGGCCGTGCAGGTGGCGGGTGCGCCGCAAAGCGGTCAGGTTCGCATGACGGTCGGCCCGGAGCGCGAGTTCATCGGGGTTGGCGAGATTGATGATGATGGCCGCGTCGCTCCCAAGCGACTGGTGCGTTATCACGACGAGGAGTGATCCTCAGGCGGTATCAGAACGTCTTTCCCGTTTCGCCTCTTTATCGTTGCGAAAAGGGGCGGGGACGATTATGATACCGCCCTCATTTCACGGCTGAATTAGAGATTGGCTGTGAACCTTTAAACACTCTACTGGAGTATTACCATGTCTCTAAATGCTGAGATCAAAGCTCAAATCGTTGCTGACAACGCTCGTTGCGCCAACGACACCGGTTCCCCCGAAGTGCAAGTTGCCCTGCTGACTGCCCAGATCAACCATCTGCAAGGTCACTTCAAAGAGCACTCCAAGGACCACCACGGTCGTCGCGGTCTGCTGCGCATGGTTTCCCAGCGTCGTAAGCTGCTGGACTACCTGAAGCGTAAAGATTCCGAGCGTTATGCTGCTCTGATCGCCAAGCTGGGTCTGCGTCGTTAATCGACCATCAGATTTCGCGAAAAAGGGGAACCGTCAGGTTCCCCTTTTTTATTGCTCTTCAAGCCGTTGCCTGCCTCACAGAATTCGCGTCGCCGCTTACCTTTTGCATCGAATCAAGTATACTTGTGCGCGAATTTAAAGAGCCAAATTGTAAAAAGGAAATTCACGTGAATCCTATTGTAAAGTCATTCCAGTACGGTCAACACACCGTCACACTGGAAACCGGTGTGATGGCCCGTCAAGCCACTGCGGCCGTTATGGTCAGCATGGACGATACCTGCGTATTTGTGACCGTAGTCGGCAAGAAAGAGGCCGATCATGGCCGTGATTTCTTCCCGCTGACCGTCAACTACCAGGAGCGTACCTATGCTGCTGGTCGTATCCCGGGTGGTTTCTTCCGTCGTGAAGGCCGTCCGAGCGAAGGCGAGACCCTCATCTCCCGTCTGATCGACCGTCCTATTCGTCCGCTGTTCCCGGAAGGCTTCCTCAATGAGGTTCAGGTCGTTGCGACCGTAATGTCCGTGAATCCGGCCGTATCCCCCGACATCGTTGCCATGATCGGTGCCTCTGCTGCACTGGCCATCTCCGGTATCCCGTTTGGCGGCCCGATCGGTGCTGCTCGCGTGGGTTACATGAATGGTCAGTATGTGCTGAACCCGACCACTACCGAACTGCCGCAGAGCGATCTGGATCTGGTGGTTGCCGGTACTGCCAACGCGGTACTGATGGTTGAGTCCGAAGCGGCCATCCTTTCCGAAGAAGTGATGCTGGGCGCCGTGGTATACGGTCACGAGCAGATGCAGACCGTGATCAATGCGATCAACGAGTTTGCCGCTGCCGTCGGCACCAAGCCGTGGGACTGGACTCCGCCCGCCGTCAACGAAGCGCTGAAAGCCAAGGTTGCCGAGCTGGCGAGCGCCGAACTGGGTGAAGCTTACCGCATCACCGAGAAGGCTGTTCGTTACGAAACCATCGCGGCCATCAAGGGCCGTGTGGTTGAGCAAGTTATCGCTTCCGGCGTGGAAGAAGATGCCAAGAAGATCGGCGAAGAGTTCCACAGCCTGGAAAGCCGCATCGTTCGTGGTCGCGTAGTACGTGGTGAGCCGCGTATCGATGGTCGCGATCCGGAAATGATCCGTGCCCTGTCTGTCGCTACCGGCGTATTGCCCCGTGCTCACGGTTCTGCCCTGTTCACTCGTGGTGAAACCCAGGCTATGGTCGTTGCGACCCTGGGTACCGAGCGTGACGCCCAGAACATCGACGAGCTGACCGGCAACCGTGCCGATCGCTTCATGCTGCACTACAACTTCCCGCCATACTGCGTCGGTGAGACCGGCATGATGGGTAGCCCGAAGCGTCGTGAAATCGGTCACGGCCGTCTGGCCAAGCGCGGCGTTGCTGCCGTGATGCCGAGCGCCGCCGAGTTCCCGTACGTGGTGCGCGTGGTCTCTGAAATCACCGAATCCAACGGCTCCTCCTCCATGGCGTCTGTCTGTGGTTCCTCTCTGGCGCTGATGGATGCCGGTGTGCCGATCAAGGCCTCCGTCGCCGGTATCGCCATGGGTCTGGTGAAGGAAGAAGAAGGTTTCGTCGTGCTGTCTGACATTCTGGGTGACGAAGATCACCTGGGCGACATGGACTTCAAAGTAGCCGGTACCACCGAAGGTGTGACCGCGCTGCAGATGGACATCAAGATCGAAGGCATCACCAAAGAGATCATGGAGATTGCCCTGAAGCAAGCTCGTGGCGCCCGTCTGCACATCCTCAAAGTGATGGATGAAGCAATCCAGGCTCCCCGTGCCCAGATCTCTGATTTCGCACCGCGTATCCACACCATCAAGATCAATCCTGAGAAGATCAAGGACGTGATCGGTAAGGGTGGTTCCGTGATCCGTGCGCTGACCGAAGAGACCGGCACCAACATCGAGCTGGATGATGACGGTACTGTACGTATCTCCGCCGTGGCCAACGAAGCTGCCATGGAAGCGATCCGTCGCATCGAGGCCATCACCGCCGAGATCGAAGTGAACCGCATCTATGAAGGTAAAGTTGTCCGTCTGGCCGATTTTGGTGCATTCGTCAACATTCTGCCGGGCAAAGATGGTCTGGTACACATCTCCCAGATCACCGACGCTCGCGTGCAGAACGTGGCTGACCATCTGACCATCGGTGACGTGGTCAAGGTGAAGGTACTGGAAGTGGACCGTCAGGGCCGCGTACGTCTCTCCATCAAGGAAGCGAACGCTCCGACTGATGCAGCCCCGGCTGCTGATGCTCCGGTTGCTGCCGAAGCGCCTGCCGCAGAGTAATCTGTCCTCCTGAACCGGATTCTCCGGTTGCAGTAAAAAGTCCGGCGCCCTTTGGGGCGCCGGACTTTTTTATGCGCTCAGACTCATCACGCCGAAGTTGGCTCTCTGCTCAGGATGTGGTGGGCATTGCCGGAGCCTCAAGAGGTCAGGTTAGAAAAGTGTCGCGAAGGGGGAGGGAGAGCGGTGTGGGAGAAAGGAGCCTGAGGATTCAGGCTCCTGATAAGGATCAGGCCTCGTTGGCGTGGGCCTTCTGACACCCTTCGACGGCGTGAGCAATCAGTTCCAGTGCGCTCTGGTCGCACGGTGGCAGCTCGGCCTCGCACTTGTTGATAGGGGTAACACGATCGCCCCACTTGATGATGGCTGCGCCCCAGGTCAGGCCGGCACCGAAGGCGGCAGTCAGCAGATAGGAATTCGGTTTGACGCGCCCCTGCTCCAGCGCTTCGCACAGGGCGATAGGTACGGTGGCTGCGGAGGTGTTGCCGTAGTTTTCGATGTTGACCATCACCTTCTCCATCGGTGCATTCATCCGTTTGGCGAGGGTCTCGATGATGCGGATATTGGCCTGGTGCGGCACGATCAGGTCGACCTGCTCCGGCGCAATACCGGCCTGCGCCAGCACAGTGCTGGTGGCCTCACCCATGCCGCGCACAGCACGTTTGAAGATCTCCGGCCCTTCGAAGTTGAAGGTGAACAGGCCATCGATATCGGCAAAACGCACCCGGTCGGTACCGAAGTTCGGTACATGCAGGATCTCCCGCGCTTCGCTGTCGCAACCCAGCTTGTTGGCGATCAGGCCACACTCCTGCTCGCTCGCCTCGATTACTACGGCACCAGCACCATCGCCAAACAGCACGGCGGTATCGCGGCGCGCCCAGTCCAGCAGGTAGGTGAGGCGCTCAGCACCAATCACCAGCACCTTCTTCATCATGCCGGTTTGCACCAGCGAGGTGGCGACCGAGAGAGAGTAGACGAAACCGGTGCAGGCGGCGTTGAGGTCGAACACGGCAGCGTTGACGGCGCCCAGCTTCTTTTGCACCGCAGAGGCGGCGCTTGGCAGCAGGTTGTCCGGGGTGGCGGTGGCCAGAATGATGCCATCGAGATCGCTGGCTTCCAGACCGGCGCAGGCCAGTGCGCGGCGACCGGCCAGGGTGGCGAGATCCGAGGTGCTGACATGGGAGATCCGGCGGGCCTTGATGCCGGTGCGCGGATAGATCCACTCGTCTGATGTATCCATGATGGTGCTGAGGTTGTCGTTGGTCAGCACGGAGGGAGGCAGGCATTTGCCCCAGCCGGTGATATTGGCGTATTTCATCTTGTTACCGCTTCTCAAGTGGATCGCCCGCGGGCGGAAAATCGTGCAATTATGCCGTACGAGACAACCACTGTCATCTTGTGGTCATGGTTATGTGCAGGGGGCTCAGCTGTGCCATCTGGTCGCAAAGGGCTGCAACGTGCGGAATATGGCTGGAAATTTTGCTTAAAACGCGGGACTCATCTGCCCTAAGATAGGCGTTTCACCACCGATGAGGGTATCTCCTTGCTCAGAGCCAATCTCAACTTGTTGCCGACCCTCAAGGTGCTGCTGGAGACCCGCAATATCAGCCGCGCCGCCGAGCTGCTGCACCTGAGTCAGCCCTCCATCAGCAAGCAGCTTGCCCAGTTGCGCAGCGAGTTTGATGACGAGTTACTGGTGCGGGAGGGGCAACGCTGGCTGCTGACGCCACGGGCCGAATTGTTGGCCGCCCAGCTGGCGGATTCTCTCGGTGCGCTGGAGCGGCTCTACGAGGCGCCCGGATTTGACCCGAGCCGCTGCGAGCGGGTATTTCGGCTCGCCTCTTCTGATTATGTGGCCCAGCATATCCTGCCCGATATCTGTGCCGCGCTTGCCAAAGAGGCGCCGTTGGCGGCGCTGGAGTTCAGCCTGTGGGACAAGCGTCAGCTGCCGCAGTTGTGGCAGTCCGAGCTCGATCTGGTCTCCACCATCACCGAGCTGGTACCGGAGCAGATCCGTGGTCTGCATCAGGGGGAGGATAGACTGGCGGTGCTGATGGGAAGCCACCATCCGCTGGCGGGCAAGGCGCTGAGTCTCGATGACTATCTCGCCTGGCCTCACCTGCAGGTGAGTGGCGGTGGCGACAAGGACAGCCCGGTGGAGCAGGTGTTGGCGCCGCAGGGACTGAGGCGGCGCTGGTTTGCCAGAGTTCCCTTCTTTCAGGCGGCGGTGGAGGTGTTGTTGCGCACCGATTGCCTGATGACTACCCCGGCCCATATCGCCTGGCAGCTCTCCTGCGGCCATGAACTCACCTTTGTCGATCTGCCATTTGCTACCCGCGACCAGCAGTATCATCTGCTGTGGCACCAGCGCCACCATCAGGATCCGGCCCACCGCTGGTTTCGCGAGCTGGCCTACCCATTCCTGCGGGATCATCTGCAACGCACCGTTGGCGAGAGTCGCAAGCTGCTCGAGCTCGGCGGTTAGCCGCAGTCAGTTGTGTGGTGCCATAGCCATTGGTTATGGAATCTATTCATAACTTTCACTACTGGCATAATGGCTCAGCCCGTACTCTGAAGGCAGGTCATCATATCGAGCATATAAAGAGGAAATGCATGGAACTGACGAGTTGGCTGGCACTGGCCGCAATCTGCGTGATGGGGGCCATCAGCCCGGGGCCGAGTCTGGCGCTGATCATCCGCAACACGGTGCAGGGAGGGCAGGGGCATGGCGTCGCCACTGCGCTTGGCCACGGCCTCGGGGTTGGTATCTATGCGCTGGTTACCGCGCTTGGCCTCTCCATCCTGATCACCCAGACCCCGATCCTGTTTGATCTGATCCGCTACGGCGGTGCAGCGTTTCTTGCTTGGCTTGGGATGAAAGCCCTGCTGGCAAAACCAGCCAGTGGTGAAGCGAGTGAAGAGGTTCACCAGCGGCGTGGTCGGCAGGGAGCCTTTGAAGGTTTTATGGTGGCCTTTCTCAATCCCCAGCTGGCGGTCTTCTTCATCGCCCTGTTCAGCCAGTTTGTGCGGGCCGATACCGGTTGGAGCGAAGGGGGCATCATGATGCTCACCGCGGGCGGGATCGATGCCGTCTGGTACGTGCTGGTGGCGCTGGTGCTCTCCCGCGGGCCTGTGCTGGCGTGGCTTAAAGCCAAATCCTTTGTCATCGACAAGGTGAGCGGGCTGGTGCTGCTGGGACTGGCACTCAAGGTGGTTATCTAATCCTGCATTTTGCGGATACCTTAAGCGGGATCAAGGCATGCGGGTGGTGAATGGGCTAGAGTAGCGCCCATTTTCTGTCCGCCCTGATCCCGAGACCATGCACCAGAACAAGCACCCGTTAAGCCACAACAACCGGTTGGAGCTGCTGGCTCCGGCCAAGAACCTCGCCTACGGCATCGAAGCCATCAACCATGGCGCCGATGCCGTCTACATGGGGGGGCCGGCCTTTGGCGCCCGTAGTGCGGCGGGCAACTCCATCGAGGATATCGAGGCGCTGGCGCGCCACGCCCACCGTTTCGGCTCCCAGGTCTTTGTCGCCTTCAACACCCTGCTGCACGATCACGAGCTGGAGCAGGCCCGGCGGCTGACTCACCAAATATATGAAGCGGGAGCAGATGCGCTCATAGTGCAGGATATGGGGCTGTTGGCCCTCGATCTGCCACCCATCGCGCTCCATGCCAGTACCCAGACCGACAACCGCACGCCAGAGAAGGTGAAATTTCTGCAGGATGTGGGCTTCTCTCAGGTGGTACTGGCGCGCGAACTGTCTCTTGCGCAGATCCGCGAGATCAGTGCGGCGACCAATGTGCAGCTGGAGTTTTTTATCCACGGCGCGCTCTGCGTTTCCTACAGCGGCCAGTGCAATATCAGCCATGCCCGCACCGGCCGCAGCGCCAACCGAGGTGAGTGTGCCCAGCTCTGCCGTCTGCCCTGCTCACTGCAAAAGCCGGACGGTGAAGTGCTGGTGGCCGACAGCCACCTGCTGTCGCTCAAGGATATGGATCAGACCGACAACCTGGAGGCCTTGATCGAGGCGGGGATCCGCTCCTTCAAGATTGAAGGGCGTCTCAAGGGGCTCGACTACGTCAAGAACGTCACCGCCTGGTATCGCCA
>NZ_JAAKNE010000123.1:0-12728 GCF_049170755.1 Aeromonas sp. 604176 | reverse complement strand
TGGATCAAGGAGTCCATCAAGCTGCGCAACCCCTACACAGACCCGCTCAACGTGCTGCAGGCCGAGCTGCTCAACCGCTCCCGCAACCACCCGGAGACCCTGCACCCCGAGCTGGACAAGGCGCTGATGGTCACCATCGCCGGCATTGCCGCAGGTATGCGCAATACGGGTTGATAGCCAGCCCAAGCAAGAGGCTTTAGTTATATCTATCAAGCCAAAGGGCGCCAATAAGGCGCCCTTTGTTTTTTTGTTGCCCGGCAGAATTCGGCTCGATGGGAGCCTCACCCATGTTTTGGGCGGTATTTTGTAGGGTGCAATAAGCACAGCGCATTGCACCGCTCGAAAATGCTCTTTGCCTAGTCTCGTCCTGTGTTTCATAGGGCAAGTGGCACAATTCACCTTGTTAATTGCACCCTACGTATTATCGGTGATGGGTACATATTTCCCCTCCGGCTTGCATCCCTCGCCACGCAGGCGCAGACTGTTTGGCCTTGTTTTTATGCGATTCGATTCAAGGCAACCATAATGACTCCTGCCATCAACCTGCTGAAGAAGCTCAAAATCCCCCACAAGCTCTACCCCTACGAATGCGAAGCCCACGACGATTTCGGCAAGCATGCCGCGACCCAGCTCGGGCTGCCGGAGGCACAGGTGTTCAAGACTCTGGTTGCCCATCACGACAAGCAGGCGGTGGTGGCCATCGTTCCCTCATCCGGCATGTGCAGTCTGAAGCAGCTGGCCAAGGCGACTGGTCTCAAGAAGGTGGAGATGATGAAACCGGCGGAAGCGGAGAAGCTGACCGGTTACAAGGTGGGTGGCATCAGCCCGCTGGCCCAGAAGAAGCTGCTGCCCACCGTGCTCGACGAGTCGGCGCTGCAGTTTGACGAGATCCTGGTGAGCGGCGGCAAGCGCGGCCTCTCGGTCGGTGTGGCGCCGCAGGATATGCTGACGCTGATGAAGTGGATCGCCGCTCCCATCGGCGAAGAGTAGTGCCGGGCACGTTGTGAACCTGTTCTCCGGGCCTGTGGTGGCCCGGATAGCCCCACCTGTGAGCGGGCGCGTGCCCTGTGCTCAACGGGGTGCGTGCCAGTCTATAATGGGTGAACCCCGTTGTATGAGTTCAGCCATGATGTACCGACTTCTGTTGCTTTGCCTCTGTTTATCCCTCCCCTCTGCCTTGCTGGCTGCCACCCGTTTTACCCTGCTCAGCCCTGAAAACAGTCAGGATATGCGGATGCGTTATTACCGTGAGGTGATGCAGCTGGCGCTAGAGAAAACTCGCCCCGAATATGGCGACTACGAGTTGCTGGACTCCCTGCCGATGAACAAGGCGCGGATGCGGATCGAGGTGCAGGAGCAGGGCAAAAACGCCCTCTTTATTGTCGACAGCTGGCCTTATCAGGGGGAGGCAGTGGCGGATCAGGTGGCATCGATCCCGTTCCCGATCGATATGGGGATCCTCGGCTATCGGGTCTGTTTCGTCGGCTCGGATCGTGCTGCCGAGCTGGCGCGGGTGAACACCCTGGATCAGTTGCGCCACTTCACTCAAGGGGTGGGCACCGGCTGGCAGGATGCGGTGATCCTGCGCAACGGCGGGCTGACTGTGCATGAGGTGGATAACTACGAGTCGCTGTTTCGTATGGTGGCACGAGGGCGCATCGATCTCTTCTGTCGTGGGGCCAACGAGATCCTGTCGGAGTGGCAATCTCATCAGGGCAAGGTGGCCGGTTTGACGGTCGATCGCCATCTGGCCCTTTTCTATCCGCTGATCCACGTGTTCTACAGCAATGCCCGCTACGTTCAGGAGCGCGAGCGCCTTGAGCGCGGTCTGCAACTGGCCTGGCAGGATGGTTCGCTCAAACGGCTCTGGCGCCATCACTTCCAACCCTCGCTGGTGTTTGCCAATCTGGGGGCTCGCCAGATTGTCCGGCTCGGCAATCCGCAGTTACCCAAGGACGGTTTTGACTATCGCCCCTACCTTTACAACCCGCTGACGGATGATTTCGGTTCACAACCCTGAGCCGGGTTATCAGGTGCGCAGCTCTGATAGAGTAAGGGAGAGATCATTGCCGCAAAGGAGATGGCCCATGCACGCATCTGCCCTCTCCTTGCTCTTCATCGCGTTGCTGCTGCCTGCCACCGGCGGTGCAGCCCCGGTCTTTACGCTGCGTACCTGCCTCGAAAACAGTGACTCCTACCCCTGGCTGCTGCAATCGGGGGAGGGGATTGTCCAGTATCACCTAAAGGCGGTTGCTACCGCCCTCAATGCCGAGATCGTGCTGACGCCGCTGCCGTGGAAGCGCTGCCTCTCTCGGGTGAGCAGTGGCCAGATGGATGCGGCCATCAAGATGAGTTACAGCGTCGAGCGGGCGACCAGGGTGGGGGTCTATCCCATGCGTGAGGGCAAACCCGACCCCGCCAAGCGGCTGCTGACCGAGAGCTACAGCCTCTACCAGCTAAAGGGGGGCAAGAGCCTGTGGGATGGCACCACCCTCAGGATCAAGGGCATGGTGGCGGCCCAGTCGGGATTCTCCATCGTCGACTGGTTGCAGGCTGCGGGAGCCGAGGTGGATGACTCCAGCCGTGACCCGCTGATCATGTTGAAAAAGCTGGTGATGGATCGGGCGCAGGCGACCGCCATCCAGACCGAGGTGGCCGACAGCATTCTGGCGGCCCATCCCGCGTTGCAGGCCCGTATCGAGCGGCTGTCGCCGGTACTGGTGGAGAAGCCCTACTATCTGGTCTTCTCTCACCGCTTCTATCAATCTCATCCCCGACAAAGCCTGCAGGCGTGGGATGCCATCGAGCAGGTGCGCGACTCTGCTGCCTATCAGCGTTATGCCACATCGCTCAGAAGCACACCTCCGGTGGGGGAGTAGGCTGATGGATGCGACTGGCCGAAAAGTGGAGGAGAGCGTGGGGTGGCGGCAGGGCCGAGCGGCCAAGCTAGGGGCTACACTGAAAGAACCCCTTCAGCCAAGGCGCGGTTTATGTCACCCCTGCATCTGCTGGCTGCCGCTCTGCTCTGCATGTTGTCGCTGACCGGACAGGCGGCCACCCGGTTTACCTATATCAGCCCGGAGAGCGAGCGGGACCCGCGCACCACTTATGATCGGGAGCTGCTGCGGCTCGCCCTCGACAAGACCCGCGACCAGTTTGGCGACTATCTGTTGGAGCCTGCGCCGCCCATGACCAAGGCGCGCGAGCGGGTCAGCATGCAGCTCGACAACTATCCCAACCTCTTTGTAATGGACAGCTACAGCAGCACCCGCGAGGATCTGGGGCTCGCCTATGTCCGTTTTCCCATCCATCTGGGGATCGTCAGCTACCGCATCTGTTTTGTCAGCCCGCAGCAAAAGGCGGCGGTGAGCAAAGTGACCGACCTCAAGGGGCTGCGCCAGTTCACCTTCGGTCAGGGCAAGGGGTGGCTGGATGTGGATATCCTGCGTTACGCCGGGATGGAGGTGGTGGAAGTGGAGGGGTACGAAAAGCTGTTCAAAATGGTGGCGCGGGGCCGCTTCGATCTCTTCTGCCGCGGGGTGAGCGAGCTGCGCAGCGAGCAGCTGACCCACAAGGAGATGACGGACCTGCTGGTGGATGATGCATTGTTGATCTACTACCCGCTGCCCCGGGTTTTCTACACCAATCCCAACAATCGCGAGGCGCTGCAGCGGGTCGAGCGGGGGTTGCAGCTGGCGTGGCAGGATGGCTCGCTACAGGCGCTGTGGCGCAAGAGCTTTGGCCCGGCCATCGCTTTTGCCAAGCTCTCCCAGCGCCGACTGCTGCGACTGGATAACCCCTTCCTCGACGGGATCAGCTTCGATTTCCGCCCCTACTTCTACAATCCGCAGACCGATCGCTTCGGCGATTACTGAGGTGCCTGCCGCTGGCGGCAGAGGGCCAACCAGGCCTCGGCGGTGCGGGAGAGATAGCGCTCGCTCGGCCAGATCACCCCGAGTCGCCAGCTCAATTCGGGCTCCAGCGGCCGCAGCACCAGACCATCCGGGGTCAGCCGGTGGCAGACCGGCTCCGGCAAGAAGGCGACCCCCATGCCGCTGCGTACCATGGCGGTGAGAAAATCCCACTGGCTGCTGCGCGCCGCCACCTGAGGCACAAAGCCCGCTTCCTGACACGCCTGCTCCAGCCGCTCGCTCAGGGTAAACGCCTGGGTATAGAGCAGGAAGGGCTCCTCCTGCAGAGACTCCAGCCGCAGCGGCGCTTCGCCATGCCAGCGGGGTTGATCCGGCAGCACCACCCGGATCGGGTATTGATCCAGCTCCAGCGCGCTGAGGGCGCCCCCCTCTTTGGTCGGCAGCATGGTGATGGCGAGATCCAGCTCTCCCTCCAGCACCGCCTGTTCGATGCGGCGGCCGCCGTACTCCACCAGGGTCAGCTCCACCTTGGGATAGCGGGTGCGGTAGGCGCGGATCAGATCTGCATAGACGTGACCCACCATGGGGGGAATGCCGAGGGTGAGGCGACCATGTTGCAGGCTCTGCAGATCCGCCAGTTCGGCCTCCAGCTGCTGCATCTCCGCCAAGATGGTCTGGGCCCGGTTGAACAGCACCTGGCCGCTGTCGGTCAGGGTGAAGCGGCGCCCTTCCCGGTTGAGCAGGGGTTGGCCCAGCTCCTCTTCGATATTGCGGATCATCTTGCTGATGGTGGGCTGGGTGACGAACAGCTTTTCAGAGGCGCGGGTGAAGCTTTTTTCCCGCACCAGTTCGACAAAATAGCGCAGGGCGCGAATATCCATGGACTCTCTCGACTCGTATTGGCGGGTACGGGATGAAGTATGCCTATGCGGCATGAATTTGATAATTTTAATTCATTTCTGGCAGGTTTTGCTCAACTCTATACTGTGAGCCGGTTCACAGAAAGACGATGATCATGAAAGCCCTCTGCTTGCGCTGGTTACAGACTCCCTTCCAGATTGTGTTGCTGGCAGCCATCTGGCTGCTGGCCGATACCGCGGTGCGTACCCTCCATCTGCCGCTGCCCGCCAACCTCACCGGCATGTTGTTGCTGCTGGCCTGCATCCTGCTCGGAGTGGTCAAGGCCGAGTGGTTCAGTGCCGGTGCGCGCTGGCTGCTGGCCGAGATGCTGCTCTTCTTCGTCCCCGCCGTGGTAGCGGTGGTCAACTATCAGGAGCTGCTGCTGCAAGAGGGGTGGCGCATCATGGTGGTGCTGCTGGTGAGCACCACCCTGGTACTCGGCACCACGGCGCTGGTGGTGGATCGGGTTTACCGCCTCGAACTGAAACTGGCCCGCCGGAGTCGCCGTCATGTCTGATACCCTGCTCGGGCTGATCTGTTTCGCCCTCACCCTGCTCTTCTACTACGCCAGCAAATGGCTCTACGGCAAAAAGCGGATCCTGCCGCTGATGCCGCTGCTGCTGGCGCCGACCCTGCTGGTGGCCGTGGTGCTGCTGTTCCACATCCCCTATCAGGATTACATGGCGGAATCCCACTGGCTGCTCTGGCTGCTGGGCCCCGCCACCGTTGCCTTCGCCGTGCCGGTCTACGAGAACCGCCAGCTCATTCGCCGCCACTGGCTGTCGCTGTCGGTAGGGGTGGTCGCATCGGTCATCATGGCGGTGGGGAGTACCGTGCTGCTGGCCCGCTGGCTGGATCTCTCCGACATGTTGCAGCGCAGTCTGGCGATGCGCTCCATCACTACGCCGTTTGCGGTGGAGGCGACCCGCGCCATCGGCGGTCAGAGCGATCTCACCGCGCTGTTTGTGGTGCTGACCGGGGTGATTGGTATGGCGGTGGGGGAGAGCGTGCTCACCGTGCTGGCCATTCGCAGTCGCCTCGGCAAGGGGGCGGGGTTTGGCGCCTCGGCTCACGGCGCCGGCACTGCCAGGGCTTATCAGATGGGTAATGAGGAGGGAGTGGTCTCCAGCATGGTGATGATGATCGCCGGTATGGTGACCGTGCTGCTGGCGCCCCTGCTGGGCCGGATGTTCTGGTAGGCCTGGCTTCCCTTTAGAAGGCTGCTCGCCCCGGCGCTACACTCTAGTGAGCGTGTATTCCCGGGATGAGCAGTATGACCTTTCATCGCCTCGCTTCCTGCTTGCTGCTGTGCAGTCTTTCCCTCCTTGCCACTCCCCTAAGGGCGAGCGACGTCATCACTCATATCAGCCCCGAGAGCGATCGGGACTTGCGTACCCTCTATTTTCGCGATCTGTTGCAGCTGGCGCTGGAGAAGACCCGCGACAGCTTCGGTGACTACGAGCTGCGGACCGCACCGCCTATGAACCGTATCCGGATGAGACAGATTGTGCAGACTCAGCAATACCCCAATCTGTTTGTGGCCGACAGTCTGCGTCCGGCCGCAGAGAGCGGAGCGCTGGATTACGTCCGCTTTCCGGTGGAGCTGGGCATCCTCGGTTATCGCATCTGCTTTGTCAGTCCGCAGCAGGCCGACGCAGTGGCAAGGGTCAATACCCTGACCGAGCTGCAGCAATTTCTGCACGGGCAGGGGCGTGGCTGGCAGGATGCGGAGATCCTGCGTCATGGGGGATTCAAGGTGCAGGAGGTCGACGGTTACGAGCGGCTGTTCAAGCTGGTGGCCCGTGGCCGCATCGATCTCTTCTGCCGCGGTGCCAACGAGCTCTTTATCGAGCAGGAGCAGCACAGTGATCTGCCCGGCCTCACCGTGGATCGGCGAGTGGCGCTGCACTATCCCTTCCTCCATCTCTTCTACACCCACAAGGATAATCAGGCCGCCATCCGCCGCCTCTCGGTCGGCCTCAAGCTGGCGTGGCGGGATGGCTCGCTGCAACAGCTCTGGCTGTGCCACTTCAAACCTTCCCTCGAGCAGGCGCAGCTCCCCAGACGCCTGTTGTTCGAGTTGGCCAATCCGCGCCTTGATAAGGTGGACTTTGATTATAGGGCCTACCACTACAACCCCGTTGACGGGACGTTCGGGCCCGGGCTGCCTTGAACTTGATGGTGTTGTTAGCGGATAAAGGGCCGTCTCTGCTGATGTGCTAAACCATGCCAAAAAGGCATGTTTTTTATTATTTAAATTCATTTTTTGATGGTTGTTGCGCTGCATATACTGGGGGTCGCTTCACGGTTCAGGTTTGCTCCTGTCCGCTTCTGGCTTGCGCGAGTGAGCCTGAATCGTCCTGCTGCGGCGTCTTGATGTTCTGCATGAAGGCGTCCATCACTGGGCCGGGATCGATCCCGGCAGGTATTACAGCTGACGGAGCCTTGTTATGTTTAATCCCCACTCTTGCGCCCTGATTGTCGAAGGGGGCGCGATGCGCGGCATCTTTGCCAGCGGCGTGCTCGATGCGTTTGTCGAAAGTCACCACTACCCGTTCGATTTCGTCATGGGCGTCTCGGCCGGTGCCACCAATCTGGTCTCTTATCTGAGCGAGCAGCCGCGCCGCAGCCACCACATCATCACCGAGCTGGCTTGCAGCTCCCGGTTTCTCGATCCCCTGCGCTTTGTCAAAGGGGGCGATCTGGTGGACATCGGCTGGCTGTGGCAAGCCAGTCGCCATCGCTTCCCGCTCGATCTCGAGACTTTCTGCGCCCGCGACATTCCCTTCTATGCGGTGGCGACCGATGTGGCGAGCGGCAAGGCCATCTATCTGCCGGTGCGGCCCGACAACATGGATGAGGTGCTGACCGCCACCTGCGCCCTGCCGGTGGTGCAGCATGATACCCCCTGTGTCGATGGTCGCCCCATGGCCGATGGCGGCATCAGCGACTCCATTCCGGTGATCGAGGCCTATCGGCGCGGTGCACGGCGGATGACAGTGGTGCTGTCGGAACCCCGGGGCTATCGCAAGAAGCCGGCCCGTTTCTGCTGGATGGTCAAAGCCTTGCTGAAAACCCAGCCTGCACTGGCGCAAGCTATGCTGGAGCGGGATCGCGCCTACAACCGGGCGCTCGATTTCATCGCCAATCCCCCTGCCGATTGCGACATCGAGGTGATCGCGCCACCGACCGATTTCATGGTCTCCCGTTTTACCCAGGATCCGATCAAGCTGGAGTCCGGCTATCTGCAGGGTTACTGGCAGGGGCGCCAGAGCGTGCTGCGGGCAGTCAGGACTGTACGTGCCGCTTAGCGGCAACCTGGTGTCTTTAAACGTTGCCACCCTCTGAGGCAGGTCACTGAATCGGGGGCGCTGGCGTGGTTAAATGGTCGGCTCACATCTTGCCGGATATTGTTGTGACCATGCCATCTGACCTTCAGCCGCTGCTCGCTTGGCCTGACTATCTGCAGGCCTCCTGGCTGCGCTGCGCCCACCAGACCAGTGCCACCCTCTGGCATCCACCCCACAGCGCCAAGGGGCAGACCTTGCAGAGCCTGCGCCAGCGCAAACGGGATCTGCTCACCACCGGCGAGATGGCCCTCGAAGATCTCTACGAATTTATGGAGGGGCGCCCCTGCGCCCTGCTGCTCACCGACGAGAGCGGCTGCCTGCTGGCCCGGACCGGCCACCCCGCCACCCTGCGCGAGCTGGCGGCGCTGGGGTTTGGCCCCGGCGCCTTTTTCAGCGAGGGGCGTATCGGCACCAATGCCATCAATCTGGCCGCGCTGGAGGGCGTGCCGCTCTGCGTCAGCGGTGCTCAACACTTCAATCAGACCCTCCACCCGTGGCACAGCTGTGCCAGCCCGGTCTACAACAGCAATGGCCGTCAGGTCGCCATCATCGCGTTGATCTGCAAGGTGGAGGAGGCGAGCGCCGGCGATCTGGCGCTCACCGTCAGCGCCGGGCGCGAGCTGGCCCATCTGCTGCAGATGGAGACCCTGATGCAGGAGTCCCAGCACCACCTGAGCGAACTTTATGCCCTGCTCGATGGCATGGATGACGGTGTGCTGGCCTGGGACCCTCAGGGGCGCTTGCGCTACCTCAATGCGCTGGCGGCCCACCGGCTGCGGCTCGATCCGGCGCTCTGTCTCGGCCAACCGCTGGAGCAGCACCTGCTGTTGCCCCAGCGGTTGCAGTTGGCCATCAAGGGGCAGACGCCACTGAGCCATGTGGAGGTAACGCTGGAGCGGCTCGGCGCGCAGGAGGGGGAGTTTATCAATGCGCTGGTGAGCCTCAAGCCGCTGCCCGGGCCGGACGGGGTCAGCTTTATCGCCCTGCTGCACCCGGTCGATCGGCTGCGGGCCATTCATCAGCTGCGCCAGACGGTGCCCGAGCTGTCGGCGCTGGTGGCGGAGTCGAGCGCCATGCGCAAGTTGCTGCGCTACGCCCGGCAGGCGGCCCAGAGTCAGGGGCCGATCCTGCTGCGCGGCGAGGAGGAGGTGGGCAAGGCCCAGCTGGCGGAGGCGATCCACTTTGGCAGCGAGCGGGCCGCCGGGCCGCTTATTACCCTCAACTGCAAGGCGCTGCCGAGCGAGCGGATGGCGCTGGAGCTGATGGGCTCCGACGAGGCGGGGCAGGAGCGGGCGGGCAAGTTCGAGCTGGCCCACGGCGGCACCCTGGTGCTGGAGCAGGTGGAGTGCCTCTCTGCCCCCATGCAGGCGGCGCTGCTGCAACTGCTCAAGACCGGCCGCATCCAGCGCTTCGATTCGGCCCGCATTCTGCCGCTCAAGGTGCGGATCATCGCCACCAGCAGCGCCCCGCTGGAGCAGCTGGTGCAGGAGGGGCTGTTTGGCCGCCAGCTGCTCTATGCCTTGCAGGCGTGCGAGCTGTGGCTGCCGGGGCTGCGGGAGCGCGCGGCCGATCTGCCGGGCCTTATCAG
Source organism: Aeromonas sp. 604176 (assembly GCF_049170755.1). NCBI lineage: Bacteria > Pseudomonadati > Pseudomonadota > Gammaproteobacteria > Aeromonadales > Aeromonadaceae > Aeromonas > Aeromonas sp. 604176. The sequence goes on along the minus strand of NZ_JAAKNE010000123.1, from coordinate 3,018 downwards.
CCAGCAGTTGGCGGCGCAGGGGCGCGAGCCGGTACGCCAGTTCAGTCCGGCGGCCCTCGATTGTCTGCTGGCCTATCCCTGGCCCGGCAATCTGGGGGAGCTGCGCAGTGCGGTGGAGCATGCGCTGCTCCACGCCGGTCAGGGGCTGATCCCGCCCGAGGCGCTGCCTGCCGCCATTCGGCACGGTTATCAGCGGGTGGCGGACGAGGTGGTGGGACAACCGCTGCTCACGCTGGCGGAGCTGGAGCGGCAAGCCATCTTGCGCTGCGCTCACGCCTGCAAGGGGCAGGTGAGCCAGATGGCCCAGCATCTTGGTATCAGCCGCACCACCCTGTGGCGACGGCTCAAGCTGCTCGAGATCGATCCCGCTGACTATCACGGTTGACGGTGAGCCGTCGCCAACTGGCCCGTAGAAAACGAAACGGCCCCGCAGATGCGGGGCCGTGTTAAATGGCTAGGTCAGTCGTGGTGTGGTTACAGCCCCAGCTGGTGGGCGGTGACGATGGCCGCCAGCACATCCTCGGCGGTGACCTTGAACGGCATATTGTGGATGGTCTCGCCCTCGGCAGTGGAGGCTTTGGCTACCTCCATCAGGCGCGTCATATCCAGCTCCTTGACCCCCATCATATGCAGGTTGGTCGGCAGGCCCACCGAGCGGCAGAAACCCAGAACGGTTTCGATCTCCGCCATCGGCGCGTTCTCCAGCACCAGCTGCACCAACGTACCGAACGCCACTTTTTCACCGTGATAGAGGTGGTGACACTCGGCCAGCTGGGTCAGACCGTTGTGGATGGCGTGAGCGGCGGCCAGTCCGCTGCTCTCGAAGCCGATTCCGCTCAGGTAGGTGTTGGCCTCGATGATATTCTCCACCGCCTTGGTGCATAGCCCCTGCTCTACCGCCAGCTTGGCCTTGTAACCATCGGCCAGCAGAGTCTTGTAGCAGAGCTCGGCAATGGCCTGCGCCGCCAGGGTGGAGGCGCCACCGGCCATGGTCTGGCAACCTGACACCTTGTTGGCCCGCGCCTCGAAGTAGGTGGAGAGCGCATCACCCATGCCGGAGACCAACAGCCGTACCGGGGCGCGGGAGACCACGCCGGTATCCATGATGACCATGTTGGGGTTGGTCGGGATCATCAGGTATTCGCTGAACTGCCCCTCCGGGGTGTAGATGACCGCCAGCGCGCTGGTGGGGGCATCGGTGGAGGCGATGGTGGGTACTATGACCACCGGCACCTTCTGGTAGAAGGCGACCGACTTGGCGGTATCCAGCGTTTTGCCGCCGCCGATGCCGATGATGACGTCAAACGGGGTCTGCTGGCAGCGGGCCAGCAGGCGGTCGATCTCGGGGCGGGAGCACTCGCCGTTGAAGCAGTCGAACTCCGGCTTGATACCGGCGCCGTGGAAGCTGGTGGCTACGGTATCGCCCACCAGCTTGGTGACGAAGGCGTCGGCCAGAATAAGCGGCTTGCTGCCGAGCGCCTTGACGTAGTTGCCGATATTGGCGAGGGCCCCGTTGCCTTGCACGTATTTGCTGGGGCTGATGATAATGCGGTCCATATTTTATCCCTCTCTCTTTATGAATTAAGAATCGGGGCGAAGGGGCGGCTGTGCCGGGGACTCCTTCGTCTTGAATGAAGCTGCACAGGCTCAGCGAGCGAGTGCAGCCCTTGAAACAGTGGCGTGCGGCGTCAGTCGCCGAAACGCTCGTCGGCCAGCTGCTGGAAGCAGGTCAATGCTGCGGTGGCATCCTCGCCGCGCGCCAGCAGGGTGAGCGCATCGCCCTGACGCACGTTGAGCATGGCGAGCCGGGTCAGGCTGCGGGGATTGGCCTCTTTATCCCCCTTTTGCAGCTTGAGTTCGGCGGCAAAGGGCTTGAGGGCGGCCACCAGTCGGGCGGCGGGGCGCACATGCAGGCCGTGGGGGTTATCCACCACCACCTCGCAGCGCAGCCAGCCGTCGTCGACAACGGGGGCTGTCTCGGTGGCGGCCTGCGCCGCGCTGGCAGGCAGCATCGCCTGTTTCGGGCCCAGCGCGCCGATCGCCTCGGCGGCCACCTCATCCAGCGTCAGGCCGGAACCGGCCGCCACCATGGCGGCCAGGGTACCCTCGACCAGCGGGGCGGGGCAGAGTCGCACCCTCGCGCTCAGCTCCGGGGGCAGCAGTTCGAGGGCGGTCTCGGCGCTGAGCAGGGCGCTGCCCAAGTCCATCAGCACCAGCACGCCGCTGCCGTCGTCCGCTTCTTCAATCGCACTCATCACCGCGATGGCATCGGTACCGATGGGGTGGTCGGGGTCATCGACCCCGGCCGCCAGCAGCAATCGGGCCGGGCTGCCGAGCTGGTCGGCCAGCGCTTTCAAACCGGCCGCCAGCATGGCGCTGTGAGAGACAACTACGATTCCGATCATGTCACAACCTCGCTCTGTCACGCAGGGCGGTCAGCAGCAGCAGGGTCGAGGTGGCCCCAGCATCCTGATGGCCGATGCTGCGCTCGCCAAGATAGCTGGCGCGCCCCTTGCGGGCCTGCATCTGGATGGTCGCCTCGGTACCGGCCGCGGCGGCTGCCACCGCTTTATCCAGTGCTTCGTTGAGCGGCAGCTCTTGCTGCTGCGCCTGTTGCAGGGCGGCCAGTGCCGGCCACCAGGCGTCGCACATGGTCTTGTCGCCCGGCTCGGCACGGCCGCGGGAGACGATCCCCTCGACCCCGTCGCTCAGCATTTTGCACAGCTGACTGAGGCTCAGGCTCTGGCAGGCGTCACTGCTGGCCGCCGCCCGGATGAAGAAGGTGCCGTAGAGCGGGCCGCTGGCACCGCCGACCGAGGAGAGCAGGGTCATGCCGGTGGTTTTCAGTACCTGCCCGATATCCTTGTCCGCCACTGCTGGCAGCTTCTCGGCCACCTTGGCGAAGCCGCGCTGCATGTTGAGGCCGTGGTCGCCGTCGCCGATGTCGGTATCCAGCGCGGTGAGGTAGTCACGCTGCTCGGTGAAGATATGCTCGCAGTCGAGCAGCCAGTTGACGAT
>NZ_JAAKNE010000122.1:0-12753 GCF_049170755.1 Aeromonas sp. 604176 | reverse complement strand
GCCCCGGTGGGCAGCACCACTACGGCGGGATCCGGGTGTTTGCGAAAGTGGCTGATCACGGCGTTGACGGCGTCGGTCTGATAGGGTCTTAGAACGAACATGCAGGCTTGGGTATGTCGATGTGGGGTGGTGCAAGATGGCGCCATTATAGGGTGCTTGCCGTCACAAAAACAGCGGGCCGGCATGATGCCGGCCCGCAGGGTGCTTGGGTGCTGATCAATGGAACGGGAAGATGTAGTTCATCCAGCTTGCCATGCGCAGCAGCACTTTGCGCATCACAGATACATGGTGGAAGTAGTGGGTATAGATGGCAGCCTGCCCGCTGGAGCCTGCAATTACCTGATACTTGGCCCACTCGGGGTCGGTGATGGAGATAACCACCGGCAGACGACCCGGGCGCACCGCAGTGGTTTGATCCAGCAGACCGGCGTTGGCCTGCACGTTACCGGCGGCAATGGCCGGAACCACGGCTGTCACCTTGCCTTTGAAGATCTTGCCGGGTACGCCATCGATCACCACTTCGGCCTCATCGCCCACTGCCAGTCTCTGCATGCTGTTCTGCCAGAACCAGCCGACGTAGGCGGTGTCATCCTTGTGGATGAAGGTCATCACCGGACGATACATGAAGGGGGTGGCGATCATGCCGGGGCGCAGGGCCAGCTGCACTACATGACCATCGCTCGGGGCATAGACCACGGTTTGGGACTGCTGGTACTTGGCTTCCATCAGCTGGGCTTGCAGATCGTTCAGGGTGGCTTTCTGCTGGTCAATCTGGGCCACGATGTCGTCCACGTTGGCCTGGGTGACGTCGAGGTCGCGCTGCTTGCCCACGCCACGGCGCATCAGGTCGCTGGCGCGATCCCGATCCAGCCTGGCGGAGCGCAGTCTCGCCTCGATGGACTTGAGGTGTTCGCGGTTGGATTCGACCCGTGCGGTGAGGCTCTCCACTTTCAGGCGGAACGGCTCGTCATCGATGCGAAACAGCACATCCCCTTTTTTCACCGGCTGGTTGGCCTGTACCGGAACCTCAACCACCCGGCCCTTGACCAGCGGCACTATGGGGGTGGAGACGTAGTAGTTGCGCGCCATCTCGGAGTAGGGGTGGTTGTAGTTCATCAGCATGATCAGGGTGCCGATGAGCAGCACGCCACCCAATGCTGCGGTGGGGACGGTCCACTTGTTGAGCGGGATGCGGAAGATTTTGAATATGGCGACACACAGCGCCGTGTAGGTCAGGATCAGTAGCAGGTCCATGGTTTATCCCTGTTGCTCACTCTGTTCGATAGTGTTGATACGGCTCTTCAGATCCGCCAACTCCTGCTTGAGGGCCGCCAGCTCCTCTTCATCTTCTTGCAGCCGCTGGCTAAAGCCCCAGCCGCGATCGGGGCGATAGAGGGTTGCCCAGATCCAGAGGAAGGGCCACAGCACGTGCAGGGTAAACAGGCTGACCCAACCTGCCACGTGAATGGCATCCTGATGAGGGTGATTCCGATGTTTGGCAATCTCGTAAGGAATATCGTGGATAACGATGACGCCATAAAAAATGACTAGCCCGACAAAGACGAGCAGGCCAAGGGCAAAGTAATCAAGGAACATGTATAACCTCCACTGGCTTTAAGCACAGCTTTATCATTGATTCATATATTCGGGAAAGCAATTTAAAATCACATATTTATCGTCAGGTCGCACGGAATCTTAAGGGCTTGTGCTGTATAGGAGCTTAAGGGAATAACGAGTTGTTTTATTGGTTTTTTTGTCAATTAAAAAGGGGCCTTTTGGCCCCTTTTTTACCACCTCAAGTCAGACATCACCCTTCACTGGGATTGCTAACCAATGGTTGGCGGAACTTCATCAGGAAGGCCACGGTAATGGCCGCAGTTGCAGTCAGGCCGATGATGGTGGAGGTCCCCATCTCCAGCCCGAACCCGATGGGGGCGTTGGCCAGATAGGTGATCACCACAGCAGTCATGAACATGGCGGGAATGGTGCAGATCCAGTGCAGCTTGCCCTCTTTGATGAGGTAGGCAGCCGCAGCCCACAGCATGATGACGGCGGTGGTCTGGTTGGCCCAGCCGAAGTAGCGCCAGATCACCCCGAATTCAGCCTTGGAGATGATGAAGCCAATGATAAACATGGGGATGGCGATCAGCAGACGCTTGGCCAGCGGCTTCTGGGTCATCTTCAGGAAGTCCGCCACGATCAGGCGAGCACTGCGAAACGCGGTGTCACCGGAGGTGATGGGCAGGATCACCACGCCGAGGATGGCCAGAATACCGCCGACTGTGCCGAGCAGGCTGGTGGATACTTCGTGTACCACGGCTGCCGGGCCGCCGTTGGCCATGGTGGCGTTGAGTGCTTCGGTGCTGTCGTAGAAGGAGAGACCCAGGGTGCACCAGATAAGGGCGATGATCCCTTCACCGATCATTGCACCGTAGAAGATGAAGCGGCCGGATTTTTCGTTCTGCATGCAGCGCGCCATCAGCGGTGACTGGGTGGCGTGGAAGCCTGATACCGCGCCACAGGCGATGGTGATGAACAGCAGCGGCCAGAGCGGCAGTTCGGTCGGGTGCAGGTTGGAGAAGTCCATCCCGGTGTTGTAGAAGCCTTTGCCGGAGGCGATCAGGCCAACGATGAGGCCGACCGACATGAAGACCAGCAGGGCGCCGAAGATGGGGTAGAAGCGGCCGATGATCTTGTCGATGGGGACTATGGTCGCGAGGATGTAGTAGGCAAAGATTGCCACGATCCAGTAGACCAGATCGGTGGAGGTGAGGTTGGCGAGCAGCCCTGCCGGGCTCAGCACGAATACCACGCCCACCAGCATCAGCAGCACCACGGCAAACAGGTTCATGAAGTGCTTGGCGGCGGTGCCCAGATGCTCACCGACCACGGTTGGCACCGAGGCCCCCTTGGCGCGTACCGACAGCATGCCGGAGAAGTAGTCATGTACCGCACCGGCGAAGATGCAACCGAAGACGATCCAGAGCATGGCGACCGGGCCGTAGAGGGCACCCAGGATGGGGCCGAAGATGGGGCCGACGCCAGCGATGTTGAGCAGTTGAACCAGATAGACTTTCTTGTCCGACATCGGGACATAGTCCACCCCGTCAGCCATGGTGATGGCGGGGGGTTTCAGCTCGGGTTTCGGGCTGAATATCCGTTCGATGAATTTGCCGTATATGAAGTAGCCGGCCACAAGTAAGCCGACACAGAGGAAGAACCAGATCATTGCTACGCTCCTGCATTGTTATTTTTTAGTGTGCAGAGCGAGTCTAAAACGGTTGCGCCTGACTGGCAGGTGAAACTCCCCGAGCGGCGCTTTGGCGCGCCGAGCGGTCGGCGGCTGTGATCAGGCGCACACTCCGCGGCTCAGTCCAGCCCCAGCTGATCTTTCAGCTCCTTGAGATAGCGACGACTGACCGGCACCCGTGCGCCGCTCGGGGTGACAATCTCTGCCAACTGGTTATCCAGCAACCGGATCTCGAAGATGGCGTTGGGAGAGACCAGATATTGGCGGTGGCAGCGCAGCAGCGGGCTCTTTTCCTCCAGTGATTTGAGGGTGAGCTGGGTGTGGAACAGCTCGCCCTGACAGGCCACATGGACCCCGCCCAGATCGGAGAAGGCATACTCCACCTGCGCGATGGGCAGCAGTCTGACCCGGTTGTGCAGATAGCCCGGAATATGTGCGATGGTGGGGGCCAGCCGCTCGATGGGCTGCGGGGAGATATCCTGCTTGAGGCGAGTCAGCGTCTTGGCGAGCCGGGCGGGCTCCACCGGTTTGAGCAGGTAGTCGAAGGCGTTCTCTTCAAAGGCCTGAATGGCATATTCGTCAAAGGCGGTAACAAAGACGATACGGGGCAGGGGATCGAGCATGGCCACCAGCTCCATACCGCTCAGCTTGGGCATCTGTATATCGAGGAATACCACGTCGGGTTTGAGGCGCTGAATAAGCGGCAGCGCCTCGATGGCGTTGGCCGCTTCCCCCACGATCTCGATGGCGGGATCGCAGGCAAGGTGCTGTTTCAGCTCCTCACGGGCGTAGAGTTCGTCATCAACTATCAGTGTGCGGATCATGGTTGCTCCTTGGGAATGGTGAACGACACCCGGGTCCACTGCTCAGGCTCGCAGGCAATAGTCACGCCATAGCGCTCGCCAAAGGCGCTTTTCAGTCGCCGATCGACAATGGTCATGCCCAGCCCGTCACCGGCCGGACGCGGTTGCCAGGCGCCAGCATTGTCCTCCACATGGATGGTGACGCTGGCGGGATGCTCATCGGTCCAGAGGCGAATACGCCCTTGCTCCAGCAGAGTCGAGATGCCGTGCTTGATGGCATTCTCGATCAGCGGTTGCAGAGTGAAGCTGGGCAGTCGCAGTGTGGCCAGATGGGGCGGGATCTCGTTTATCACCGTCAGCCGATCGCCAAAACGGGCCAGCTCGATCTCCAGATAGGATTGGCAGTGCTCCTGCTCCTCCTGCAGAGTCGCAAGGCCGCTCTGGCGTTTGAGGTTCTTGCGAAAGAACAGCGACAGATGCAGCAGCAGATCCCGCGCCTTGTCCGGATCGCGCCGGGTGATGGCACTGATGGTGTTGAGGGTGTTGAACAGAAAGTGGGGGTTGATCTGGGCCTGGATCAGCTTGAGTTCGGACTGCACCAGCAGCCGCTGATGCTGCTCCAGCCGACCGGCCAGCAACTGCTGTGACAGCAGGTTGGCAATCCCTTCCCCCAGGGTGTGGTTGATCTTGAGAAACAGTCGCTTCTTCGGCTCGTAGAGCTTGATGGTGCCGATCACCCCCTTGTCCCCCTGCAGCGGGATCACCAGCACCGAGCCCAGCTGGCAGGCGGAGGAGAGGCTGCAGCGATAGGGCTGGCTGTTGCCATCGGCAAACAGCACCTTGTTCTGGGCGATGGCCTGCATGGTGATGGCTGACGCGATGGGGGTGCCCGGCAGATGGTGATCTTCGCCGGTGCCGATAAAGGCGAGGATCTGCTCGGTGTCCGTGATGGCGACCGCCCCAACGCCGGTCTCCTCCTGAATGATGCGGGCAATCTTGTTGCTTGCCTGTGGGGTAAAGCCCTGACTCATGATCCCCACTGTACGGTTGGCGATATTGAGCGCCTTGGCGGAGAAGACCCGGGAGAACTTCTCATACATCCGCTGCTGGTCGCGGATCATGCTGATAAAGAGCGCCGCGCCACAGGAGTTGGCCAGAATCATCGGGGTGGCGATGGTGCGTACCAACAGCAGGGATTTGTCGAACGGGGTCGCCACCAGCAGGATGATGACCATCTGCATGATCTCGGCATAGAGAGTGGTAAAGAAGGCGATGCGTGGTTCAAACAGGGCATCCGTTCGCCCCGAGCGCATCAGTCGCCAGTGCACTATGCCCCCGAGCAACCCCTCGCAGGTGGTGGAGATGGCGCAGGCGAGATCGGTAAATCCCCCCAGCGTATAGCGGTGCAGACCGCCGGTCAGCCCCACCAGAAAGCCCACCAGCGGTCCCCCCAATAATCCCCCCAAGACGGCGCCGACCGCCCGGGTGTTGGCGATGGCATCGTCGATATCTAGGCCCACATAGGTTCCGAGGATGCAAAAACATGAAAATATTATGTATATCAGTACCTTGTGAGGAATCCTCACTGAATAGTTGGCAAGCGGGCGAAGCAGCGGGCTTTTCGAGAAGAGATAGGCGATCACCAGGCTGACGCTCATCTGCTGTAACAAAGAGAGAACCAACTGCATAAAAAACGCGCCTCATCAGCCAGCCTAAAAAACAACCAGCCCGTGAATAAGTGTGATCAAGATCTTGTTCGGTTGGCCCTGCGGGTCGCAACGGACCGCCAGTTTGCCAGAACAAATGGATAAAACTACATTAAATCAGCATGTTAAATTGATATTTGTGTAAGAGGCGACAGATTGCTATTGATGGATAGAGCATGAATGTATCCGTCGGATACGCCACATGGAAGTGGCATGCTCCGCCCGGCCCCCTGGCTGGGCGTTTTTTATACATGATCAGATGGCAACCTGTTGGTGGGGATTCGTGCAATTATTCCGGTTTGTCCAATGAGTTATCCCCAGCTTCTGGGGATAACTCAGAATGCAAAGTAGTAACAGAAGCGGCGGGTCAGATTGAAGAACTGCCGCTGTCCCTCATCCAGCTCCTCCTGTTTGATAAAGGCAGTGATTGTGCGTTCATCTTCCCGCAGATCGATCATGGCGACCGCTTCCGGCCGCTGGGCCTTGATATAGGGCAGGATCTTCGGCTTGAGGGGCATGGTGGGTTCGGTAGAGAGTACCAGCGCAATGCTCTCGTCGGAGAGTTTCACCAGGGATCCCGGCGGGTAGACCCCCAGCACCTTGACCAGCAACTTGACCAGATTCTGGTCGAACTTCTTCTGGGATAACTTGTAGAGCTGGCTGATGGCCTGACTCGGTGCCGCCGGCGTGCCGCTGTTGCGGGGATGGAGCAGCTCGTCGTAGAAGTCGACCAGTCCGATCAGCCGCGCCAGCGGCGGGATCTCCCCCCCCTTGATCCCCAGCGGATAACCGCTACCGTCGAGCCGTTCGTGGTGCAGATGGGCTACCTGACGAATTTTGGGCTCAAAGGCATTGAGTTGGTTCAGCATGTCAAATCCGTACTGGGGATGCATCTTGAGGAAGTTCTGCTCGGCCTTGTTTAGCTCACCACGCTTTTGGGTGATCTGGCTGGGAATTTTCAGTTCACCTATATCGTGGATAAGTCCCGCAAGCCCGGTCTCTTCCAGCTCGATGGGATTCATCCCCAGTTCGCGCGCCATCAACATGGCAATGAAAGCCACGTTGAGACTGTGCTGCAGCAGGACATCGGTGTGGGGACTGCGGATCAGGTGGAGCCCGAGGGGGCCCTCGTGCTGACTGAGGGTGAAGGCGGCATTGCGGACGATCTGGGCGGTGTTGGCCAGCCCTTCATCCGGTTTGAGGTTGAGTGCCCCGAGAGCATCACGCAGCTCGCTCATGGACTGGCCAAAGGCCTTGTCGGCGGCGCGCATGGAGCGGCGAAAGGCTTTTTCGTCAAAAGGGGGCGGGCCGGCATCAATCAGGGACTCCAGCTCTTCGAGATCGGGCCCGGCATCGGGGATATCGCCGCGCAGCAGCGGCTCGATGGGCAGATCGCTCTTGTCGGGGTCGACCATCAGCAGGGTGAGATCAAGATGACGGAGAATGTCGAGTTGCTGCTGATCCTTGATCTTGAAGGTATTGAACATAAATGGGTGGTTAGTCCATCCCGTGGGGAGATGGATATAGTGGCCTACTCTCAATTGCTCTATCGAGGCTTGGATCAGTGCCATCGGTTAACCTGCATTTCGTGAATGCCTACTCAACAAGCTAGCAAAATCCGATGGATAGACAACTAAAAAACCATTAAGGGGAGTGGGATCCCCCCGCGCTGTGATAAAGCGCACTAGCATCAGAGGGTTCTTAATTTGCTCTTAAGTTTTACTTCCTACGCTGGCCCCGTCGTTTTTGTTGGCTTGACCGGCCCCCTGCACTGCAGGCCGGTATGTAGGAGTTGTTTATGCGTGTAACCCTCGGTGTGCTGCAGACCAATCTGCTGCTTGTTCTCTTTTTCGCTCTGGTTCTCAACTGGCCAATCCTGTTGCACTTTTACACGGCGCTCAGTGAGCTGAGTCACGTCAAAGCCGGATTTGTCATTTCGATCCCGCTGGTGCTGATTGCGGCGCTAAATACAGTGTTTATTCCCTTCACGTTCCGGTTTGTGCTCAAGCCGTTTTTTACCGTGCTGATCCTGAGTGGCTCCATCGTCAGTTACGCCATGCTCAAATACGGCGTCATCTTTGATGCCGGCATGATCCAGAACATAGTAGAGACTAACAGCGGTGAGGCGGGGGCCTATTTGAATGGTTCGGTTGCGCTCTGGTTTCTGCTGACCGGGCTGCTGCCTGTTCTGGTGCTCTGGTCACTGCGGATCCGCTATCCGGCTCGCTGGTATCAGGGGTTGGCGTTGCGGACGGGGGCACTGGCTATCTCTCTGCTGTTTATCGGGGGCGTCGCGTCACTTTACTATCAGGATTACGCCTCGGTCGGGCGCAACAACAAGTCGCTGGCCAAAGAGATTGTGCCAGCCAACTATGTGCACGGCCTCTACAAGTATGGGCGGGATGTGCTGTTTGCCACGCCGATCCCCTACCAGTATTTGGGGACAGATGCCAGGGTGGTGGCACGGGGAAGCAAGCCGACTTTGATGTTCCTGGTGGTGGGTGAGACGGCGCGCAGCCAGAACTACTCCCTTAACGGGTATGGCAAGGCGACCAACAGCTTTACGGCAAAAGAGCAGGGGGTGGTGTCGTTCAGAGATGTGCGTTCCTGCGGTACGGCCACTGCGGTCTCGGTGCCCTGCATGTTCTCCAACCTCACTCGCCGCGGTTACGATGAACAGCTTGCCAGCTCCCGTGACGGCCTGCTCGATGTGCTGCAACATGCCGGTGTATCTGTGCTGTGGAAAGAGAACGATGGCGGCTGCAAAGGGGTGTGCCGCAATGTACCGACCATCGAGATCCTCCCCAAATCCTATCCTGCGCTCTGTCAGGGGGAGTCCTGCTATGACGAGGTGCTGCTGGAGGGGCTGGATCAGCAGATTGCCGGCATGAAGGGCAACAAGCTGGTGGCTTTTCACCTGATGGGTAGCCATGGCCCGACCTACTATCGCCGCTATCCTGCCACTGATCGGGTATTCGTGCCCGACTGCCCGCGCAGCGACATCGAAAACTGCAGCAACGAAGAGCTGGTCAACACCTATGACAACACCATCCGCTACACCGACAAGGTGGTGGGGCTGCTGATAGACAAGCTCAAGTCGCTGGAGAGCCAGTACGATGTGGGACTGGTCTATCTCTCCGATCACGGCGAATCCCTTGGGGCTATGGGGCTCTATCTGCACGGCACGCCCTACAAGTTTGCGCCGGATGATCAGACCCGGGTGCCGCTGCTGACCTGGTTCTCGCCCCAGTTACAGGCCGATCGCCAGCTTGATATGGGTTGCCTGGCGGCGGAGGCGAGCAGTCAGCGCTTCTCCCATGACAACCTCTTTCACTCCATGCTGGGGATCATGGATGTGCAGACGAGTGTTTACGACAACAAGCTGGATCTGTTCAAGCCATGTCGGGCGGGCTAAACCGCTAGCAAGCACACAATAGAAAACGGCAGCCACTGGCTGCCGTTTTGTTATCTAGCAAGATCAGTGTCTTACTTCTGCTCCATGATGATCTGCAGCAGATCTCCCTCCAGCAGGGCGCGCTTGACCAGCGCAAAGCCGCCATAGGTCGGCTGGTTCTGGAAGCGGGCCTTCACGATGGGCAGGCCACGGTGGAAGCTCGGCAGGGATTGATGCTCGACACAGCGACGAATGGCCGGGAAGAGGAGCTCTTCGGCGGCGGTGATTTCTCCGGCGATCAGCACCTTCTGCGGGTTGAACAGGTTGACCGTAATCGCCACCGCCCGTCCCAGATGCTCACCCACGTTCTCGATGACGCTGCGGGCCAGTTCATCGCCCGCCAGCGCCGCCTTGCACACCTCCTGAATGGTGATGTGCTTCTCTTGCAGCACGCTCTGGTGACCGCGGCTGATAAGCTCCTTCACCTTGTCGACAATGGCCTCGTTGGAGGCGATGGTCTCGAGACAGCCGAAGTTGCCGCAGTGGCAGCGCTTGCCGAGCGGTTCGACCTGGATATGGCCGATCTCGCCGACGTTGCGGTTCTGACCGAGGAACACCTGACCCTTGGTGATGATCCCCGAGCCCGTCCCCTGGTGAACACTCACCAGAATGGAGTCCATGCAGTCGCGGGACTCACCGAAGAAGTGTTCGGCCAGCGCGAGGGAACGGGTGTCGTTACCCACGTAGCAGGGAAGGTTGAAGTGGTTCTCAAGCAGCTTCGCCAGCCCCAGATTGCGGATCTGGTACTTGGGGGTGTAGATGACCATACCGGATTCCGGGTTGACCAGACCCGGCATGGTCAGCGCGATGCTGATGAGGTTGCGACAGCGTTCGCTGTTGGCATCGATGAAGGCGCCAATCTCCCGCAGTAGCATGTCGACCACGGGTTGCTGATCGATCTCGGTCACCTGAATGACGTGCTGGTCGAGCTCCTTGCCATCGAGGTCATAGAGACTCAGTTGCAGGTAGCCGCGGCCCAGCTTGGCAGAGACAAACTGAAAGCGATGTTTGATGGTGGTCAGGGAGATGGCACGCCGCCCGCCGGTTGAGGCTTGCGGAGAGGTCTCCTTAATCAGGCCATGCTCGATCAGTTGCCGGGTTATTTTGGTCACGCTGGCCGGGGCCAGCTGACTCAACTCGGCAATCTTGACCCGGGAGATGGGGCCTTGCAAGTCGATGAGCCGATACACGGCTGCACTGTTGACCTGCTTGATAAGATCTACGTTTGCTATTTGTCCGCCAGTCATGATGTCACTGTTGTGTGTAGTGTCCGTTAACCACGGTCCCACGGACCGTGAAGTCCTGATCGAAGACAGTGAGGTTGGCTACTTTACCGACCTGGATACTACCGAGACGTGAGTCCCATCCAATGGCGCGAGCGGGGTAGAGGCTGGCCATTCTCAGTGCTTCATCGAGCGGTAATCCGACCTGCTTGACCAGATTTTCCACCCCCTCAATCATGGTGAGGGAGGAACCGCCGAGTGTACCATTCTCGTCGACACACTGACCATCGCGTAAAAATACGGTGGTGCCACAAAAATCAAATTTCTCAAAGCCTTCCGGCGCTCCGGCTGCTGCGGTGGCATCGGTGACCAGCACCAGTCGCTCCCCCAGCGCCTTGTGAGCCAGACGCACGTTGGCCCAGTGCACATGGTGGCCATCGACGATGATGCCCGCGTAGACATCCTTGCGATCGTAGATGGCGCCTACGACGCCCGGCTCGCGACCGTTGAGGGTCGGGGTCATGGCGTTGTAGAGGTGGGTCGCAAAGCGAATACCGTTATCAAACCCGGCCATGGCCTGATCGTAACTGGCGGCAGTGTGACCGGCCGAGACCAGAATGCCCGCTTCCACCAGACGGCGGATATGGGCCGGCTCGTTGCGTTCCGGTGCCAGGGTGATTTTGGTGATGGCATCCGCGTTGGCGCAGAAGAAGTCGATCATCTCGTCCGCTGGCTGACGAATTTGCGCGGCAGGGTGGATCCCCTTGCGCTTGAGGTTGGTGTAAGGCCCTTCCAGATGGACGCCCAGCACCTCGTTGGGGTGTGCAGCCATGTAATCACGGGTCACCGCAACGGCCTGCTTCATGTCGGCATCCGGACTGGTGATCAGGGTCGGCAGGAAGCTGGTGGTACCGGATTTGAGGTTGGCCGCCTGCATGGTTGCCAGGGTCTCGACCGTGATGTCGGTGTTGAACATCACCCCGCCACAGCCGTTGAGCTGCACGTCGATAAAACCGGCGGTCAGGTTGGCGCCCTTGAGGTCAATCTGCTCGATGCCCGCAGGCAGTTCGGCCTGGTGAGAGATGGCGACAATCTTGTCGCCCTCGATAAGCACCCCGTAACCGGTTAGCACGCAGCTGCTGGTGTAGAGGGTGCAGTTGGTCAATGCGTACATGACGACTCCTTACAGACGGCCGATGTTGGCGGCTTCCAGTTGCTGGAAGTAGCGAACGGTCTTGACCTTGAGCTCCATGGTGGAGGGCTCGTCGCACACCATCATTCCCTTCGGATGCAGTTGCAGGGTAGAGATGGTCCACATGTGGTTGACGCTGCCTTCCACTGCGGCCTGCAGGGCCAGTGCCTTGCCGTGACCGGTGACCAAGATCATGATCTCTTCCGCATCCATCAGGGTGCCGACACCCACGGTCAGGGCCAGCTTGGGCACCTGCTCCATGTCGCCACCGAAGAAGCGGGAGTTGGCGATGCGGGTGTCTTCGGTCAGGGTCTTGACCCGGGTGCGGGAAGAGAGGGAAGAGGCCGGCTCGTTGAACGCGATGTGGCCGTCGTTGCCCACACCACCCATAAACAGGTGGATCTTGCCGTAGGACTTGATCTTGTCTTCGTAGCGCTTGCACTCGGCCACCAGATCCTCGGCATTGCCGTTGAGGATGTTGATGTTTTCGGGACGAATGTCGATGTGACTGAAGAAGTTGTTGTGCATGAAGCTGTGGTAGCTCTCCGGGTGATCTTCCGGCAGGCCGACGTACTCGTCCATGTTGAAGGTGACCACGTTCTGGAAGCTCACTTCACCGGCTTTGTGCAACTCGATCAGGCGCTTGTAGGTATTGAGCGGCGTGCCACCGGTGGGCAGGCCCAGTACGAAAGGGCGATCGCTGGTTGGCTTGAACGCGTTGATGCGGTCAACGATGTAACGAGCAGACCACAGGCCTACTTGGCTGGCAGATTTCAACGGGATCAGGCGCATATGGGATACCTCTGTGTCGGGTTGCGACCGGTTTGGCGGTGGCAATTGGCTAAGACGGATTCAAGTTGTTTTATAGCGTAAATAAAGATTGCGAACTAAGCCACATCTATCCACCACCTTTATCTTGTTTGGGTGATAACGATCACGATTATCGGTTTATTAATTTGCGCAGCGAAATAAAAGCCCTAGACTGCCAATCAAGCCTTGATGGCTTATGCGTCAAACGTGATAAGCACTTAATTTCTAGAAAAACATTAACTAAGGAGAGGAACCGTGAACATTCTCGGTTATTTGCAAAAGATCGGCCGTGCCCTGATGGTGCCGGTAGCGGTA